>NZ_BAAAPF010000006.1:0-76155 GCF_039531005.1 Streptomyces synnematoformans | reverse complement strand
GGACGATCCGTGGTTCGACGGGGTCGGGCGGTACGGGACGTTCACGCTGGATGCGCCGGATGCGGATGTGGACCGCTACCGCTACGGCATCAACGGTGACCCCGTCCCCGCCCATCAGGTCTCCACCTCCGGCGGCGCGGCCAGGCAGGTGCAAATCCTGCCGACCCGGCCCGGGCTGAACTTCGTCACCGCCGAGTCCTTCGATGCCGCCGGGAACAACAGCAGCGAGGTCCGTACCTACATGTTCCGGGTCAAGGCCGGGCAGCCGGAGCGGGCGACCTGGCAGCTGGACGAGCCCGCCGGCGCCGCCCAGGCGGCCGGTTCCACCCCGCCGCGGTCGTTGGACCTGCGCGGCGGGGCCGCCACGGGGGCGGCGGGGGTACGCGGCAACGCCCTGGCCCTGGACGGTGTGGACGGTCATGTGGCCACCGGTATCCCGGTGGTGGAGACCACCGGGGCGCATGCGGTCTCGGCGTGGGTGAAGCTCGACGAGGTACCTCAGGGCAACGCGATGGTCGCCTCCCACCCGGGCAACTCGCGCTCCAGCTTCGCGCTCTTCTACCACGCCGGGCTGCAGCGGTGGGTGTTCAACCACCACGCCGCCGACGCCCCCGGCAACGTCACCCGGGCGATGGCCGATACCCCCGGCGGCGTCACCGTAGGCGAGTGGACGCACCTGGTGGGCTCCTATGACGGGCATAACCAGCGCATCGAGCTGTTCGTCAACGGCCAGCTCGCCGGCCAGGCCGACGTCACCGGCCTGTGGGACGCCAGGCGCGGGCTGATGCTCGGGGCCACCACCAACGACGGCAGCCCGGCACACTTCCTGCCCGGCGCTCTGGATGAGGTCCAGCTCTTCGACCGGCGGCTGAACCCGGAGGACGTCGCCAAGCTGTATCAGCACCAGATGGTCGGCGACGACCCCAGCCGCCCCGCGGTGGCCGTCTTCGACCTCGACGAACCGGCCGGCGCCACCCGGGTGTCCGGGCAGGCGGAGGTGGTCCCCGCGACGTACCAAGGCGGGGTGACCACCGGGACTCCAGGGGTGGCCGGCAAGGCCGCGGCGTTCAACGGCGCCGACGGCTACGCGCAGATCGGACACAACCGGGGCACCCCGTTCGACAGCCGCCGCAGCTACGCGCTGGCCGCCTGGGCGAAGATCACCCCGGGTTCGCATCAGGGCCGCAAGGCCGTCGTCTCGCTGCTGGACAACCAGCGGCCGGTGGTCAGCCTGTTCTACGCGGCCGACAAGGACCGCTGGGCCGTCGGCGGCTTCGACGCCGACACCACCGACGCGCAGCTGATCTATGCCGGCCAGCCCGAGGGCGCCGCCCACCAGGACACCTGGGCCCACATCGTCGGCGTCCACGACGCCGTCACCCAGACGATCACCCTGTACGTCAACGGCAACCGCATCGCCACAGCAGACTGGACCAACGCCCGCTTCGCCGACCGGCCCCTGCTCATCGCCGCCAGCGAACTGTCCGGCACCACCGGCGAGTACTTCCCCGGCACCATCGACGACATCCGCGTCTTCGACCGCCCGATCTCCACCCCCGAAGTCCAGCAACTCTACAAACAACGCCCCCTGGTCAAAGCCCGCTGGAAATTCGAGGAGGCCACCGGCACCGATCCGGTGACCAGCCCGGACGACTCCGGACAAGCCGACAGCGTCACCCTCGAAGGCGGGGCACGCCTGGGCACCGGCTGGATCGACTTCTCCGGCCTCGAACTCGACGGCGTCGACGACCACGCCGCCGCAAGCGTTCCAGTGGACACCTCCGGCAGCTTCACCCTCACCGGCTGGGCCCAGGCCGCTGCCATGCCCGGTGGCGCGGTGACCGTAGCCAGCGCCGAAGGCGACGCTGCGAACGCTTTCTCCGTACGGTATCTGCCGGACACAGGGACTCCGGATGCGCCGGGGAGTTGGCAGATCGCCTTGCCTTCATCCGATGCTGCGGATGCGTCCGTGGTGCGGGTGAACAGCGCGGGCTTTTACGACGTGCGGCAGTGGAACCACCTGGCACTGGTCTACGACGGTCTTGCCAAGGAGCTGAAGCTGTACGTGAACGGCGTGCTGGAGGAGACCGCGTGCGCCGACGACGACGGTGACGGTGAGCCCGATCAGGCCGGGTGTGAGGACCTGGTGCCGTGGGCGGAAGATGCGCTGTCCTTCAGGGCCACTGGCGAACTGCAGATCGGCCGGGCCGGAACCTCGGCCGGGGGCTTCGGCGAGTACTTCCCCGGCGTCGTCGACGACGTCTGGGCATTCCAGGGGCCGCTGAGCGATGACCAGGTCGCCTGGCTGGCCGCCAACTGGTTCGACGTACCCACCCAGGTGCCACCCGGCGGCTGACGTACCGCCGCATTCCGCCAGTACTCGATCTTTCCTTTCTGGCGCCCGCTGCTCTTGGACGGCGGGCGCCGCGCCCGGGAGGGGCAAGCATGATCAGAGCGCGTGTGCAGATGGGCGCCGGGATCCGTCGGAAGGTGGCTCTCGGGGCGGCGGTGGTGATGAGCGCCACTCTCCTGCAGGCGGCAGCCCTGCCGGCGGCCACCGCCGACGGTGCGGGACAGCCCCAGGCACCTTCCTCCGGCGAGCCGGTTCCCGGTGCTGCGGGCAAGGTCAAGCCCCGCCCGCAGAACAAGGGACCTCGCACACCGAAGCGGGCTCCTGAGGCGGCATGGCCCGCGCCCGGCAGCACGGTCGTGGAAGTACCGGCCTTGGGCGCCCGTAAGGCGGCTTCGGCCGATGGTCTGCCCCTCCGGCTGACCGCGACCGAGGCCCGTACCGACGACAGCGTCAAGCAGATTGCGACGGGCCGGGCCGAGATCACCGCCTTCAGCCGCACGACCGCGGAGAAGGCCGGCGTCACCGGACCCGTGTTCGGCATCACCGGCATGGACGGTACGCAGGGCCGCGCCAACGTCGAGCTGGATTACGGTAGCTTCGCGGAGGCATTCGGCGGCAACTACGCCTCGCGGCTGACGCTGGTGCAACTGCCCTCCTGTGCGCTGACCACCCCTGCCAGAGCGGCCTGCCAATCGACCACCCGCATCGACACGACCAACGACACCGAGAACCAGACCCTGATCGGCAACGCGGTTGCGGTCCGCGCCGACGAGCCGACCGTCGTGGCCGCCACCACCACGGCAGAAGGTGACCAAGGCGATTACAAGGCCACCAAGCTGTCTCCCTCCGCCACCTGGGAAACCAACCTGAACACCGGCGATTTCACCTGGGACTACGACCTCCCGGTCCCGCACGTGCCCGGCGAGCTGACTCCGAAGGTCGGGCTGTCGTACTCGTCCGGTGGCGTCGACGGTCGCACCGGAGGCACCAACAACCAGGCCTCGTGGGTGGGTGACGGTTTCGATCTGTGGCCCGGGTTCATCGAGCGCCGCTACAAGCCGTGTGCCGATGACGGTCAGACCAAGAGCGACGGTAGCAAGCCTGGCGACCTGTGCTGGGGGTACGACAACGCGTTCATTTCCTTCAACGGCCAGGCCGGTGAACTCGTCCCGGCCGGCGCTGACGAGTGGAAGCTGAAGAGGGATGACGGCACCCGCATCAGGCGCCTGGCCTCGGCCGCCCGCGGCAACGGCGACAACAACGGCGAGTACTGGCGGCTGACCGACCCAAACGGCATTCGCTACTACTTCGGTTATCACCGGCTTCCCGGCTGGTCCTCGGAGGACGAGACCACCGGCTCGGCATGGAGCGTACCGGTGTTCGGCGACGACACCGGTGAGCCCTGCCACGACGCCGCCGGGTTCGGCGCCTCGTGGTGCCAGCAGACCTGGCGCTGGAACCTCGACTACGTCGTCGACCCGCACGGCAATGCCATCGCCTACTACTACGACCAGGAGAAGAACTCCTACAGCCGCAACCTCAAAGCAACCAACAACACCCGTTACACCCGCGGCGGCACCCTGGACCGCATCGAGTACGGGCTGAAGCATTCCTCGGTGTACGGCACGAAGCCGTTGGCAAAGGTGAACTTCACCAACAGCCAGCGGTGCCTGCCCAACGCACAGACCGACTGCGCGGACATAGGCGCGGACTCTTTCTACTGGTACGACACTCCCTGGGACCTGAACTGCAGCGAAACCGCCGACTGCGACCGGGGCAGGTACTCGCCGTCATTCTGGACCCGCAAGAGGCTGACCTCGATCAGTACGCACGCGCTGAAGAGCGACGGCAGCTACGGCAAGGTGGACTCCTTCCGCCTCGCCCACCGCTGGGGGCAGGCCGACACCGACTACCAGCTGCTGCTGGATTCGGTCCAGCGCACCGGCCACACCGCCGACCCGGCGATCACCCTGCCGAAGACCACCTTCGTCTACACCCAGCTGGCCAACCGGCTGGACAAGACGGGCGACGGCTACGCGCCGTTCATCAAGGCCCGGCTGTCGTCGGTCGCGGACGAGTACGGCGGCCAGATCGGCGCGAACTACTCCGCAGCGGCCTGCAGCTGGGACAACCTGCCCACCCCGCAGTCGAACACCAGCCGCTGCTTTCCGCAGTACATCGGCGGCAGCGACACCGCCGACCCGGAGCGGCAGTGGTTCAACAAGTACGTCACCACGTCGGTGACCGCCAGCGACCGCACCGGCGGCGCCGCCGACTCCGTCACCCGCTACGAGTACCTGGGCGGGGCGGCCTGGCACTACGACGATGATGACGGGTTGACGAAGGAGAAGTTCAAGACCTGGTCGCAGTGGCGGGGCTACGGCCGGGTGCGGGTCAAGACCGGTGGGCTGCTCGGCGAGGAGGCCATGGTGTCGCAGTCCGACACCTACTTCCTGCGCGGCATGCACGGAGACCGCGAGAGTCCCACCGGCGGCACCAAGAACGTGTCCGTCAGCCTCGGCAGCGGGGAGGGCGACCCGATCACCGACCACGAGTCGGCCGCCGGCTTCGCGTACAAGACGGTCGACTTCACCGGCCCCGGCGGCAGGGTGCTGAACAAGACCGTCAACCGGCCCTGGCACCACCAGACGGCGAAGAAGGAACGCTCCTGGGGCACGGTCACCGCCAACTTCACCGGCACCGCGCAGCGCAGGACCTTCACCTCCCTGGACCAAGGTGCCGGCGCCGACTGGCGTACCACCCAGGTCAGCAACACCTACGACACCAGCGCCGGGCGCCTCACGCACGTCGATGACTTCGCAGACACCTCCACCGCGGCCGACAACCGCTGCACCCGCACCACCTACGCCACCAACGAGGACAAGAACATCCTCACCCTGCCCGCCCGGGTCGAGACAGTCGCCAAGCGCTGCGACGGGACGGTGGACCGCACCAAGGACGTGATCTCCGACACGCGCACCGCCTACGACGGGGCGCCGATCGACGCCACCCCGACCGCGCCCACGAGGGGCGACGCCACTGCGACCGCCGTGCTGAAGTCCCGCACCGCCTCCGAGGCGGTGTACCTGGAATCCGGCACGACCTTCGACTCCTACGGCCGGGAGACCAGCACCACCGAACTGACCGCCAACTTGGTGTTCGGCGCCGGCGGCGACCTCGCCTCACGCACGAAGCGGGACGACAGCCGCACCGGCACGACCCGGTACACACCGGCCAGCGGCTTCCCCACCCAGGTCATAACGACCAGCCCGCCGGCCAAGGCCGAAGACGCCACCACCGCGCAGACCACGACCACGGACGTGAGCGCGTTGCGCAGCCTGCCGGTCAGGGAAACCGACACCAACGGCAAGGCCACCGCGTTCGCCTACGACGCGCTCGGCCGGTCCACCAAAGTCTGGCTGCCCGACCGCAAGACCGGCCAACTGCCCACGCACCAGTTCGCCTACCAGGTCACCGACGGCAAACCCGTCGCTGTGTCCACCAAAACACTCACCGAGGGCGGCGGCGGGCAGCTCACCTCGTACATGCTCTACGACGGATTCCTGCGCGAACGCCAGACCCAAACCCCCGGCCCCGACGGCGGCCGCCTGATTAACGACGTCTTCTACGACGAGCGCGGACTTCAGACCAAGACCTACGCCCCGTACTACACCGACGGCGCCCCGGCCACGACCCTGTTCGAGCCTGACGACGCGCTGTCCGTGGAGACCCAGACCTGGCGGGACTACGACGGCCTCGGCCGTGTCATCCAGGAGAAGCAGGTCGCCGGAAGCGGCGACGGCCACCAGGTCGTCGCCACCACGACCACCAGCTACCGCGGCGACCGCACCACCGTCATCCCACCGCAAGGCGGCACCGCCACCACCACGCTGACCGACGCCCGCGGCCAGACCACCGAACTGCGCCAGCACCACGCCCGTGCACCCGAAGCCGCCTACGACACCACCCAGTACGCCTACACCCCCCGAGGGGAACTGGCCACGTTCACCGACCCTGCAGGCAACGAATGGTCCTACCGCTACGACCAACTCGGCCGGCAGATCACGGCGAACGACCCCGACAAGGGCACCACCACCTCCACCTACGACGACCGCGGCCAGCTCACCACGACCACAGACGCCCGCGGAGTGAAGCTCGCCCACGTCTACGACAACCTGGGCCGCAAGACCGAACTGCGCAACGACTCGCCGACCGGCACCCTCCGCGCCCAGTGGGTCTACGACACCATCCCCGGCGCCAAGGGGCAGCTCGCCAGATCCACCCGCTACGAAGACGGCGCGGCATACACCTCCACAGTCACCGCCTACGACCAGCTCTACCGGCCGATCAGAACAGCCGTCACCATCCCCGCCAAGGAAGGAGCCCTGGCCGGCACCTACCAGGCGGGCACCGCCTACAAGCCCAACGGCCTCGTCGCCGGGGAAACATACTCTGCGGCCGGGTCACTGCCCGGCGGCGGCATCACCTTCGCCTACGACGACATCCTGCGGCCCACCAAGGCATTCGGCACCTGGGGCACCTCGTCCATCACCTCCTACCGCAACACCGGCCAGCCGCTGCAGTAC
Source organism: Streptomyces synnematoformans (assembly GCF_039531005.1). Taxonomy (NCBI): domain Bacteria; kingdom Bacillati; phylum Actinomycetota; class Actinomycetes; order Kitasatosporales; family Streptomycetaceae; genus Streptomyces; species Streptomyces synnematoformans. The sequence goes on along the minus strand of NZ_BAAAPF010000006.1, from coordinate 69,216 downwards.
GAACTCACAGCGGCGGGAGGAACGCGGCACACCAAGATCACCTACACGTACGAGCGGGGCACCCAGCGCCTGGCCACGAGTCGGGTGGATCGGCAAGATGTTCCGGGGGTGGACCGGCACGCCACGTACTCCTACGACGAGATCGGCAACATCACCTCGGTCTCGGATGTGAACCGCACCGGTACGGACAACCAGTGCTTCACCTACGACTACCTGGGCCGGCTCACCGAGGCCTGGACCGAGGCCGACCAGACCTGCCAGAGTGCCCCGTCGCCTGCCGCGGTGGGGGGCCCGGCGGCGTACTGGCAGTCCTTCACCTACGACAAGGCCGGCAACCGCACCACCCACACCGACCACAACCCGGCCGGCGACACGACCCAGGACGTCACGCACACCTACAGCTACCCCTCGCCCGGCCAGCCGCAGCCACACACCCTCACGGACGTGACCAGCACCGGCCCGGCTGGCACCAGCACCGACAGCTACACCTACGACGAGACCGGCAACACGACAACCCGAACCCTGTCCGGCGACACCCAGACCCTGACCTGGGACGCGGAGGGCCACCTGGCCTCGGTCACCGAACCCGACGGCACCGGCGGCACGCAGAGCACCGCGTACCTCTACGACGCCGATGGCAACCGTCTCATCGGCCGCACCCCGACCGAGACCACCCTCTACCTCGGCCACACCGAGATCACCCTCGCCAAGGGCGCCACCACCACGCAAGCCACCCGCTACTACGACCTCGGCGACGGCCACCAAGCCGTCCAGGAAGACGACGGCAGTGTCTGGTTCACCGTCGCCGACCACCACGGCACCGGCCAACTCGCCATCAACGCGGACACCCTCGACCTCCAGCGGCGCCGGGAACTGCCGTTCGGCACCCCGCGCGGCGAAGAGCCGGCCGACTGGCCCGGAAGCAAAGGATTCGTCGGCGGCACCACCGACACCACCACCGGCCTGACCCACCTCGGCGCACGCGAATACGACCCCACAACCGGCAGGTTCATCTCCGTCGACCCCCTGATGGACCTCACCGACCCCCAGCAGTGGCACGGCTACGCCTACGCCAACAACAACCCGGTCACCCACGCCGACCCCACCGGCCTGTTCTGGGACGGCGTCATCGACTTCATCCAGGAGACGGTGGAACGCGTCGTCGCCCACCAGAACTCCGGCCGAAGCACCTCCAGCGGCGGAGGCGGAAGCCGAAGCGGAGGCAGCACCTCAGCAACCCAGGCAACCTTCACCACCGCCCCGGCAAGCTCGTGTGTAGGCGTCGCCTGCATACCTGAAGCACTACCCGATTTCGGCCACTTCTTGCCTGAGTCAAGTGAGTGGTCTGACATCTTCATGCCGGAATGGGAATCCATCAAGCAATGCTTTGACGATCCCGGGTTCACTCTGGACTGCGGCGCTACCGGCCTGGAAACTCCATGGACCAAGAGTTTCAAAACCGTGGTCAAGTTCGGCAGGAAGACAGCCGACAAGATCCGGGACGGTAAGAAGGCAGGGAAAGCCGACGAGGCGGACCCCAAAGCAGGCTCCAAGTCTCCTTCATGTGAAAGCAACAGCTTCACCGCCGGCACACCGGTACTCATGGCCGACGGCACCACCAAACCCATCGAAGACGTGAAGGTCGGCGACAAGGTACTTGCTACCGACCCCGAAACCGGCGAAACCAGCGCCGAAACCGTCACAGCCGAGATCACCGGCACCGGAACCAAGAAGCTGGTCGAGATCACCATCGACCTCGACGGCAAGCACGGAAAGAAGACCGCCACCGTCACCGCCACCGACGGCCACCCCTTCTGGGTCCCCGAACTCGACGAGTGGATCGACGCCACCGACCTCAAGACCGGCCAGTGGCTCCAGACCAGCGCCGGCACCCACATCCAGATCACAGCCATCAAACGCTGGACCACGCAGACCACCGTCTACAACCTGGCCGTCAGCGACAAGCACACCTACTATGTGCTGGCGGGGCCCATTCCGGTCCTTGTTCACAACTGCCCGAAGCCGGTCAATCTTCCCGGGTGGCGAAAGGTTGACATCGATATGGATCATATCCTTGACCGGCATACCGCAGGCGGTAAGACTTACAAGCAAAGTGGAGTCAAGACGAAGTTTCCGGACGACATGTCTGCAGGAAAGATTGAGTCCACGATACGTCATGCATATAAGTCGTCATCGGTTGCAAGACGTTCGCAGGGGGACAGAGTCTTTCTGCGTGGGTCAGCGAATGGGCTAGAAGTTGAGATGTGGGTGAACAAAGAGACACGCATGATTGAGACTGCCTACCCGGTCTGGAGGTGAGGTTGATGGATTTCCAACTGTTCTGTGATCTGGAGTCGCTCGATCTTGCCAGATCGGGCTCTATTTGGGGTAACGTCTGGATCGATATTTCCGGATGCCCCTTTCCGGAATCGAACTGGAACGACATGCCAGTCGCATTCCTTATGGAATTTCTCGACTCGGTTTCCTTCGTCCGTCAGGCGGAAGGGAGGCGCAGGAGGGTGAGGTTCTTTGATGGTCCTTTCTGGGTCGATCTGGTTGGTCAGGGAGATGGTGTCGTGAAAATTTCGGCGAATGCTCACGGTGCAGAAAGACGAACGACGGTAAGCGCTCACGAGATTGCTGAAGCATTGGAGGCGGTTCGGATCGATTTGGTTCGCGTGTGCCTGGAGCGCGGATGGGGTGAGCAGATGGACGTTCGCCGATTGCAAGCCCAGTAGCAGATATTCGGCGGGTTCCTGAAGGCTCCGGATCTGCATATCTGAAGCCCTGTCAGGTGCGTCCTGGCGGGGCTTCTGCCCGGAGTGACGGCAGTGCCAGTGGTGGCCGTGGCTTCTCCTCGTACTCGGCACCTCTGTGGCACGAACCGTAGCCTATGATGCGGGCGTCACAGCGCTACATAGAAGGCTCATCTTGCCGAGACCGCGGATCCAGTCAGCATAAGGGGGGCGTTGCCGGCGGCTGGATCTTGGCTGGATCCAGCGCGGCTCTCTCGCGTTTTCGCAGGTCACAAATTGTGTAGCCGACGTTCCGCTTCAATGTATAGGCCACGCAGTAGCGTGCTTCCGGCGAATTAGCAAACCACCAGGTCAGCCGGGTGCGCCCGGTATCCGGGCCGCCCCCGTGCGCGTACTGTGGCTGGATTTTGGCTGGAGAGCGCCGAACGGCAGGTCAGCGCAGGGGGGTACGTGAGGACGGCGTGTACGCCCGCGTCGGCCGAGTAACCGGGGGAGCGCGGCCCTCAGGGATCCGGCGTGTGTGAAACGGCCCCGTCGTCGCCCGCGCGGGCCGCGGGGCGGGGCCGCCCGGCCATCCCGTTCCCCTCGAATCCTCGGCAGGGCAGGGGACCCAGAACATGGGAACAGGCGGGGAACAGCGGGGGTTAGTTGAAGCATGGAAGCCCCATGATCTACAGGGGCCGTGTTCGCCTGCTTCCAGGGGGCACCACCAGCGCCAACCGGCTCAGGATCGAACGAGCCAGGCAAACGCCGGTGCCCTGCCTGGCACCCCGGCACCATCGGTACTGACCCTGGAACGCGGGGCAGGAAAAAAGGGGGCGGGTGTGGCATCAGATCAGCGCAACCCTTCCGCCTGCCTCTGGCGGGACCTTGTTCTCTGACGTGGGTGTTGTCATGACACTGCGGCATGACCCTATCTTCTTCGTTTGGAAGAAACTGACCCAGATCGTCAAATACTGCATCGAAGCGCTTCGATTGTCATTCGACGAGCATGGGCCGCGCACCGTCAGCCATCGACCGGGGCAGCGCTAACAACTGGTACACCAACGACGGGAGTAGTCGGTTCCGCAGCATGGACCGACATGCGGGTGCCGCGCCAGGGAGTCCGCGGCGCCGGGCTGCCCATGGCCGCCGCTGCTCGGTGTCAGGTGCTTGCCCGTGCTTTTTGGCGCCTCAATACCGGAGGAGAGGAAACGTCAATGACTGCAACAGCGATGAAGATCAGGGCCCTCCTCGTAGCCGCCGCCCTGGCAGTGGCTGCATCCGTGGGCGGCGGCTCGGCGAACCAGGCGTCTGCCGACACAGCGCCTCAGTTAGACGCTTCGCAGATAGTCGCCGACATGGGCGCGGGATGGAATCTGGGTAACCAACTCGAAGCCACCATCAACGGGTACCCCAGCGAAACAGCCTGGGGCAATCCGACGTTCACGCAAGCTCTTATCGACAAGGTGCAGGAGGCCGGGTTCAAACCACCCGGATCCCGGTCTCGTACCTGCGCCACATAGGGCCTGGCCCGGACTACACGATCAACTCGTCCTGGCTGAACAGAGTCCAGGAAGTCGTCGACTACGCCTACCAGCGAGGCATGTATGTGGTGATGAACATGCACGGCGACGGCTACAAGACCATCGACGGGTCCTGGCTGATCTGTGACTCGTCCGCGCAGACGGAAATCAAGGACAAGTACCAGAAGGTCTGGCAGCAGATCGCGTCGAAGTTCCAGGGCTACGACCAGCGCCTGATCCTGGAGTCCATGAACGAAGAGTTCGACGGCCAGTACGGCCAGCCGACTCAGCCGTGCTACTCGAACATAAAAGACTACAATCAGATCTTCGTGGACACGGTTCGGCAGACCGGCGGCAACAACACCTCACGATGGCTGCTCGTCCCCGGCTGGAACACAAACATCGACTATACAGCAGGCGACTACGGCTTCGTCCTCCCGACCGACGAGCACCGATCCTTCCCCATTCCCAGCGATGAGCAGAGGATCATGATCTCCGTGCACTACTACGATCCTTGGGACTTCACCGGAGAGGAAAGCGGAACCATCACGCAGTGGGGCCCGGCCGCAACCGACCCGTCGAAGGCGTCCACCTGGGAGCAGGAGGACCATCTGGACGCGCAGTTGAAGAAGATGCACGACGGATTCGTCACGAAAGGATATCCGGTAGTCGTCGGTGAATATGGGGCGATCGACAAGTCGTCGTTCGACTCGGCGAACAGCGAATACCGTGCCGACTTTGCGCACACCATGGCGGCCACAGCGAAGAAGTACGGAGAAGCCAGCATCTACTGGGACAACGGTGTAAACCGACAGTACGGGTTCGGTCTCTTCGACCGGCGCTCTCCACCGTGACCCAGCAGGACATCCTCGACGCCATCACGAGCGGCGTTGGTGCCGGTTGACAACAACCCCCTGACCAGGCTCCGGCGTTTGCCTCGCTCATCCGATCTTGAGCTGGCTGGTGCTGGTAGTGCCCCCCTGGAAGCAGGTGAACACGGCCCCTGCAGATCATGGGGTTTCCACGCTTCAAGATCCACGAGGGTGCCGTGTTCGTCCCCGTCATCATCTCTCACCACCGTGCCTGCCCTCGATACGCCCCGGCTGGAAGAACGGGGCGGGAACAGTGTGCTGGATCAGGTCCGCAGTCTGGTCACCGAGTTCGAGTCGCGCGTGCTACTCGCCGTGCAGCCATGTGGGCTTCCCTGGGGGCATCAGTCAAGCTCGGTGGACCCGAAGGTCGGAGGGTGGCTTCGAGAAGCACGCGGCAGCACGATGCCAAGGCGTTCATGAACATAGTCAACTTACCTACTGGTGTGTGATGGGGTGAACGACTAGCCTGATCGACGTGCCCCACCTTCGGAGTGATCATGCCATCAACCAGGACAGATGCCACTGTGACGCTGGCCGGCATCGCACGCATCGCCGGGGTAGGGCGTGCTGCTGTCAGTAACTGGCGCCGTCGTCACGACGACTTCCCTGCTCCCGTAGGGGGGACCGACGTCAGCCCGCAGTTCTCGCTCGCTGAGGTGGAGCGATGGCTGGAGGATCAGAAGAAGATCCGGCCGGCTGCCCAAGGGCTGGACCGGCTGTGGCCGCAGCTTGAGGCGATGGGGGACAGGGACGTCACGGGCATGGTGATCGCCGCTGTCGGAGCTCGGCTGGCGCAGGTGGACGAGCACACGGTCATCCCTGTCAAGTTGTCGACTGAACAGCGACGTCTGGTCGGCCGAGTGGTAGATCTCGCAGCCCAGGAGAAGCCCGATAAATCGTTTGAGCGCCTCCTCGCCCGCTGGCTTCGCGTCCACACTCGGCAGATTGTTACGACACCCGCGGTTTTGGCCGATCTCATGGTGGAGGTTGCTGCCACGCTGTACGGCCCGGGGAACCCTTCCACAGTTCTAGACCCCGCCTGCGGCACTGGCTCGCTACTTCGGGCCGCGGCGCAACGATGGAACAGTTCCCAGCAGACGGAACTCCGAGGGCAGGACCGAGATCCGGTCCTCGCCACGATGACCGCAATCCGGCTCATGGTGTCGGGGGCCGCGTCCACGGATGCGGTGCGTACGGGAGTGACTGCTGCCGACACTCTTCTTGACGACATTCATGCGGCCGTCGAAGCCGACGTGGTCGTGTCGAGCCCGCCGTCGAACGACCGTGACTGGGGGTACTCAGAACTCGCCACCGATCCGCGCTGGGTGTTTGGTCAGCCACCCCGCACCGAGCCCGAGCTGGCCTGGGTGCAGCACGCGGTCTCGGCACTCGCACCCGGCGGCACGGCGGTGCTGCTGCTCCCCCCGGGGGTGGCCTCCCGTCGGGCTGGTCGTCGGATCCGGGCCGCGCTGCTGCGGTCCGGCACCCTGCGGGCGATCGTCGCGCTTCCGCCAGGAGCAGCTGCCCCGTACGGCCTGGGCCTGCATCTGTGGGTGCTGCGGAAGTCTGCAGAACCGCCCGTCGATGCCGAGTTTCTGGTCGTCGACGCCAAGGACCGAACGCTGCCCACCGCCTCTGGCAGACCGGAGATCGACTGGTCTGGGCTGAGTGACCAGGTTCTTCGCGCGTTGGCAGGCAGGGCGGTACAGGGTGCCCAGTCCCTGCCCGTCATCGACCTCCTGGATGAACGGGTCGACCTCACGCCGGCCAGGCATGTTCCTGTCACGACAGAAGCGCTGGGGGACGACCTGCGCGAGGGCTGGAAGCGGCTGGGAGCCAGGCTCGGCGAGCTGAGCGGACTCCGTGACTTGCTGGCAGACATCGAGCCGGCGCCGACCGGTCATGAGGCAGCGCCCGCAGCCACGACAATGGCTGATCTTGAGCGCGCCGGCGCTCTTGAGCTGCGAGGCGGTCAGGCGGTTGCCGAACAGCAGCTTCACCGGGGGGACGTGTCGCGAGGCGGAGTTCCGGTCGTACTCGTCTCGGATCTACTCCTCACCGGCGCGCCAGGGCAGTGGATGGCGGCCAGGACCGTGTCCGACCAAGCTCGTGCGGGGACGCTCACGGTGGCCCAGGCCGGCGATATCGTGGTCAGCGGTGCCGCACGAAGCTTCGACGCCTGGGTCGTGACGGACTACCGCATGGTGCTCGGCCCTCAGCTGTACGCGGTAAGTGTGGAAGAGACGGTACTGGATCCGTGGTTCCTCGCGGGCTGCCTGCGTGCCCCGGCCAACAAGCGGCAGGCGGGCACCCACGCCTCGACCTCCTCCCGGGTGGACGTGAGGCGGCTGCAGGTACCACGTCTCAGCCTGAGCGAACAGCACTTCTATGCTGACGTTTTCCGTAGTCTGACCGCTTTCGAACAAACGCTGCGCGACCTCGGTGCGGAGGGTGCTGGACTGGTTCAGTCGATCAGCGATTTGCTGGCAGCGGGTCGGCTGCCCCGACGGGAGTGATTCTGGGCGTCACTCGCCGGGCAGCAGGTCCAGCAACGGCTGGACTTCGTGCTCGAATCCGTTTTCCGACAGCTCGAGACCGACTTCGCGGCTGCGCTCAACCAACTCCCCGGAGTCGGAGTGCTCTGCAGCGACTTCCCGCACCGCGCTGCCCCAGCGCTTGATTGCCGTCGGCAGCTCTCCCGAGGGAATGCGGCACTCAGCCGCCCCCAATCTGGCCTCCAGAGCGATTTCGTCGAGGTCGCGCACGGCGTGGTCCCTTAGCGCGGTGATGACAGCCTCGTAACGCACCCGCGCTGCCTCCCAGTGACCGGAGATCCGCTCTCCGTCGGCGCACAGGAGTTGGGCACGGCACACCGCGGGATCGCGCGCCCCCCAGGCGGCGACGGCCGCAGGCAGCCGGGTTCTCAGATCGGCGAGAGACGGACCCGGACCGTGCTCTCGGAGTTCGGTCCGCGCCTGCATGCTCAGCTGCCCGAACTCGGCTCGGCTCAGCCAGCCGTCGGCACGGTGAGCGGGGCGCCGTCGAGATGCGGCCGGCCGGGCAGGAGGCGGTGCAGCGTGCGGCGCGTCACCCCTCGGCCTGCGGTAGCGCTCGCTCGGGTCCGGTTCCACCTTCGGGTTCGGTGCGAGGGCACCGGCACGGGGAAGGTGGCGGCGTAGCGTGGCTAGGACCTCGTCGACGCCCCAGAGGCGGGACTGCGGCTCCTTGCGCAGCAGCCTCCACGTCAGCTCATCGAGTTCGCCGTCGATACCTGCCCGGGCATCCCGGACACGGCGCGGCTCGTCGTGCAGATGCTGGATGCTCCGGTTGCGGTCCGGCAGATCGTGGAACGGCTGACCGCCGGTGAGCAACTCGAAGAATATGCAGCCGAAGGCGTACAGGTCCGTCGTGGCCGTGACTTCTCGCACTCCGCTCAACTGTTCCGGAGCCATGTAGCCGACACTGCCGGGTGTCCAACCGGCGGCGGTGTAACGGGTGGCGCCGGGCCGGGTGAGGAAGGCGATGCCGAAGTCGATTAGCTTGACGTTGCCGTCACCCGCGATGACGACATTGTCGGGCTTGAGATCGCGGTGCACGACTCCGGCATCGTGGGCGCACTTCAGTGCCTCCGCCAGCGCCACGGCGATCGCGACGGCGACGGCCTGCGGCAGCGGTGCGTACCGGGCGAGGAACCGGCGCAGGGACAGCCCGTCGATGTACTCCATGACCACGTACGGTTCCCCTTCGTGGAAGCCGTGGTCGCGCAGCGGCGGGATGGCGGGGTGGCGGAGTTCGGCCAGCAGCTTGCGCTCGCGCCTGAACCGCGCTTCACGTTCGCGCCGTTCCCGGCGCCGCTCCTCCGCGTCGGTCCAGCCGTCGGTATCGGTGTCCAGGCGCAGGATCTTGACCGCGACTTGTTCGTCGGTCACCCGGTCGTGTGCGCTCCACACCTGTGCGCTCCCGCCCCGGCCCAGTGGCTCCGTCAGGCGGTACCGGCCGCTCAGGACCGATCCGGTCTCCACTGTCACCTCCTCGTGGGTGTGTGGTTTGTGCTGACCCTTCACGATAGCGTGCTCACAGAAGCAATCATTCCTTGACTAAGTTCACAGTTCTACGCTTCCCTGGAGAGGCGCACCACTCAGACTCTTGGAGGAGACGTGGTCGACTGGCAGCCCCCGCCCGGAACGACAGGGAATCCGCGCCTGATTCGCACCAGCCCTCGCTGGCTTCGCGAAGATCCGCGCGATTGCCCGCGTGGTGTCGCCCTGCATGCGCGCAAGCTCGTCTTCCAGCAGCCGGAACGGCCGCTGCGCAAGCCGGTCGAGGCGTTCGCGCTCGCCCCCGTGATGGCCGTGCTGGACGATGTGGAGCACCGTGGGAAGAGCGTGGACGCGGCGGTGGCGCGCATGCGTAAGGTGCGCACGTACCTGCCGGCACACCGTGACTGGGCCGAGGAGGCGGCCCGCCGCTACCTGGCCGCCCGCAGCGCTTTCCTGCATGAACGTCACGTGCTCGGCGAGCCCGAGACCCGCCCGGCCGACGAGGAATGGGTGGTGATCGACTCTCTGCCCGAGCCGGACGCAAGGGGAGCCGCGCGGTACGAGCGCACCGCCTGGGGCCGCCGGTACGCCACCCCCGACGGCTCCCTGCGCGAGCTGTGGCTGCCGTCCGTCAACGTCGTCAAGGAAGACCGCCCGCGCGCCGAGGTCGCCGAGGCGGCCGCCGTGGCGGCTGAGGGGGTGCCCGCCCACAGCGAGTTCCGCCGGCCCTACCGGCCCGTCCGTGGCTCCGTGACGTTGCCTCAGCGGGTCCGGGTCGTGGCCGTGGGCTGCGGTGACGGAATCACCGCCGTCCTCGCCGACCGTACGCGTGAGGAAGCGGTGCAGGACTTCCGGGCCCACGCCCGTCCCGTTCTCGCTCGCGTCGTCGAAGGCGAGAAACTCATCCCGGGCTCCTCCTGCGTGGACTGCGAGGCACTGGCGACCTGCGCGGAACCTCCCCGGGTGCGGCAGTTGCTCGGCGTCCGCGCCCCGCGCCGCCCGCGGCGCAGACGCTCCGTCTCGGTGTCGGATCTTCGCGCGCACAGCCAGTGCCCGGCACGCTTCCACCTCACCAGGGTGCTGCACCTGCGTTCAGGCGAGCCGGAGAGCGCGGCGATCCGCCGCGGCCGAGCCGTCGACAACTGGCTGAACGAGCGCCATGGCGCCTGGCGCGAGGGAAGCTGCCGCGACACTGCGCCGCCCGACGCCTTGCCGGGGCTCGCGGAGGAGGAGCAACCCGTCGCGCTGCGCCTGGTGCGTCACCACGCCTCGCGGTGCCCGGTGGCGCACCTCGCGGCCGACGAGACGGTCCGGGTCCAGCCCCGGGTGACGGCCTACGATCCGGACCTCGACGTGATCGTCATCGCCGACGCGGACCTGCTGTACACCCAGCACGGCGGCTGGGTGTGGCGGGAGACCAAGACCGCGGCCCGCCGCGTGTGGGAAGGGCGGCCGCTGCTCAAGGCGTACCCTCAACTGGCCCTGGCCGTCCTCCTGCTGGCAGCCGGCGTTCCCGGCGGCGATCCGCGGCGGTCTCGGGTCGAGCTGGAGGTACTGCACCCGGACGGGGCCGCGTGCGAAGAACTGGACCCCGGCGACTCGGCCACGGTCGACGAGGCCCGTGCCGCGCTGGCGGGACTGGCCGCCGGCTGGGCTCTCGACGAGGAGTACCCCGCCAAGCCCGGCGATCACTGCGTCGGTTGCGAAGCCCAACGCTGGTGTGCCCCCGGGCGCGCGCAGGTGGAGGGGTGAGTCTTACATGGCCGATACCGCAACCCGGCACTCCGAGCCCGCCGACTGGGCCGCCCACGACGGAGTTCCGCTTCTGAAGACGCTCGCCTCCGCGCTCACCGTGCTGGACGGCCTCACGGAGCTCGACGCGTTCGCGCTCCCGTACCCGCCCGAAGCCCAACGTGCCCTGGACCGCACCGTGCTGGCATGCCTGCTGCGCGGCGCCGAGCCGCCGATGAGCCTGCCCGACCTCGTCTCGTGGTGCCGCTACCGACCGATCGCCGACTGGCCGCTGAACCTCCCCGAGGATGCGGTGGCCCCCGGGGACCGTCTGCTCGACGCCGAGTCGGGCCGCCCCACGGACCTGTGCCACGAGTGGGCGGAGCGCACCGGAGACAGCGCTGTCCGCCACCGCGACCGCCTCATCATTCATCACGCGCTGCGGCTGTGCCGTCGGCACGGCGAAGAAGATGCGTACAGCGCGTTCCGCCGGCTGCTCGTGCAGCAACCCGTGCTGACCTCGGCAGAATCCTTCGAGATCGCCTCCGACCTGGTGCTGGAGCCGGTGCGTGAACTGATCGCGGTCATCTACCAGCCGGTTCCCGCCAGCTTCCTGCGAAACGGCGCCTACGCCGCGTGCGGCCGTTGCCGGACCCTGCTCACCCCGGTCCGGGACGGATCCTGGTGGTGCGAGCGCGACCGCTGCCGCCGCCACGGTCCCCCGCCGGTCGGGCGGCTGCTGCTTTCCGAGGAGGCCGGCGAGGTGCTCCAGCTCGAGCGCCCGCTGCGGCAGTTCGTGACGGGGCCGGGTCGAGCCGAGACCGAGCTGGAGTCGGCGCTTGCCCGTCTCGGCCTCGCCGTGCGCATGTGGCCCGGCTACGACGCCTATGACCTGCTGGTCACCTTCCCCGACGGCCACCGCTGGGCCGTGGACGTCAAGGACTGGGCCCACCCGGCCTTCCTCGGCCGCGCGGCGCAGCCGATCCCACACGAGCCCCCGTACGACGAGAGCTTCTGGGTAGTGCCGCGGCACAGAACGCGGGAGCACCCCGACTACGTGGCCGTCTTCGAGCGCCACCGGCCCGCCGCCGCCCGGGACTTGCCCCTGCTGATCGATACCGATCTGGTCGCCCTCGCCCGCCGCCGGCTGAACTCCGGCCACCCGACTGAAGACGGAGCCCCACATGCGTGACCCCGAGAGCTGGCACCGCTCCGTCAGCCGGGCGCTGAGCCGGCACTCCGCCGAGCTGGGCGGCGTCAGGCCGGCGCAGCTCTGCCAGATGGAACTGGCCCTGCACCTGCTCGCCCGAATCGCCCCGGGCGAGAGCGCGGCAGGCGCCCACACGCTGCTCAGCGGCTACCCGTACGCCCGAGCCGCCGGCCTGGCCGTCACCGAAGCGCACGAGACGATGCTCACCGCGGCCCGCCATCTGCTGTGGCCGCTACGCAGGCGGCGCATGTGGCAACAGTCGCTGGAGAGCTACTTGCGGATCCCCACGCGGCTGCGCGCCTACGACGTCGCCGGGCCCGGCGGCCCGCCGGTCGCGCTCCAGGCCACCGTTGCTTCCTGGCGCCTCGCCGAGTACGACGCCGCACTGGCCGGCCTTCCCCCGCACGCCCGCCGCCCGCTGCCCGTGGCGCCGCCGGGACGCAGTACCTTCACCGACCGGCGCCGGGACACTTCCGTCACCTTCCCGGACACGCTGCGGCCGGGCCCGGCCACCGGCCACAACGTGGCCGCCGGACGGCCCGGCGACGGTTCTGCGCTCACGGTCACCCGCCAGGAGCTGCTGGCCACGGCCCGCTGGATGGACTCCACCGAGCGGGAGTTCGATGCGACGGACCCCGGCCACTGGGAGGCCCGTCTGGCGGAGGTGCGGCTGGCCCCGCGGGACGCAGACGGCTGCGGCTTCACCGACAGCGACGCTCTCACCCTCGACGGGCTGCTGCATCTCGTCGGTATGGTCGGCGCGGGCAAGAGCACCCTGATGATCCTCATCGCCGTGTGGGCCGCCCGCCGGGGCCTGCGCACCACGCTCGTCGTCGGAGACGTGGCCGAGCAGCTGCGGCACACCGCGCTGCTGCGCTCCCTCCGTCTGCCCGCGACCCCGGTGGTCGGCTCCAGTACCCGCGAGCAGCATGCGCAGCGGCTGCACCGGCGCGAGGCGGCGCAGGGCCTGGAGAACATCCTCGACCACGACCTGCCCGCCTTCGACGACCTCAGCACCGTCTGCGTCGTCGACGCCCTCCGGGGCACCGAAGCCCCGGAACCGCTGCGCTACGGCGACGCGCCGTGCGAGTCGCTCCATCCCGAGAAGCGGAACACGGCGAGTCGTACGACCGACGTCGAGGACGAGACGCCGCAGCCGTACCGGCCCGGCCGCGATGACGCGCCTCCTCCAGACCGGCCGTCGTTCCCCGTCCTCAGCGAGCCGCACGGCTGTCCGCTGTGGAACGCCTGTCCGCGGCACCGCGCGGACCGCGAGCTCGTCGACTCCCTGGTCTGGGTCGCCAACCCCGCCAGCTTGGTGCAGACGGCCGTCCCCCGCCACCTCGGCGACGAGCGGCTTCGGTACCTGGAACTCGTCTGCCTGCGCAGCGACATCGTCATCGTCGACGAGGCGGACGCCGTACAGATGAAGCTCGACGACATCTTTGCGCCGTCTGCCACGCTGATCACGCCGGCCGAGGACTCCTGGCTCGACCGGCTGCATGCCCACAAGATCCAGGAGCTGTCGCGCACCGGGCGGCTACCGCTCACCGACCAGGAGATCGAGCGCTGGTCGGCCGCCATCAGCGTGGCGTCGTTCGCCGCCGACCGGCTCTACAAACTGCTGATCGCCGACGAGGGCCTGCGCGAGTGGGTCGACATCGAGTACTTCAGCCCGTGGACCCTCCAGGACAAGCTACTCCGTGACTGGTTCGAGCCGCGCCCTGCCGACGACGAGAACGGCACCGATTCCGACGGCGTGCCCGACGAGAGACATCTGTACGAGGCGTACGAGGAGGACGCCCCCGAAACCGAGTCCGTCGCGGCGGACGAGCAGTCCCGCCGGGACGTTCTCACCTCGCTCTTCGACGCCTTCCGGGATGATCCGCTCGGTGCCCGCGGGCCGGCGGCCGAGCTGGTGGACGTCACCCACGAACTCCTCACCACCTTGTCCCCGACCACCGCCGCGGACAGTGTCGCAGCCGTCCTCGCCCGGCTGCTGGAGGACACCCCGGCGGCCGGCGACGATGAGGCCACGCGGGCCGGGTACGTCCGCCGGCTGGAGTTCATGCTGCTGCTGTCGGCCCTGCACCACCGACTCGACCGCCTCACGTTCCTGCTGCCAAGGGTGGAGGCCGCGCTGCGGCTGCCCCGGGACGGCAGCCGGCTCACCCGGCGGCCGCCCCTGGACTACGCGCCGCTCGTCCCCGAGGCCCCGATGGGAAACGTCCTCGGTTTCCAGTACCTCCCCGACGACCGGGAGCGCGACGACGACGGGCGGCACAGTGGCACGCTCCGGTTCTTCCGCTGCGCGGGGGTCGGGCGGGAGTTGATGCTCCGCCTACCGGAGATCGGCGCGGACCGCGGCGTCGGACGCCCCGGTCCGCACGTCGTGCTGATGTCCGGAACGAGTTGGGCCGGCACCTCGACCCGCGCCCACGTGGTCGCCCCCGTCGGGGCGGTGCTCAAGCCCTCCGAGGAGGCGCTGGCCGGCGTCGGCCGCACCGTCTTCAGCACGCGCTTCCTGTACGACGACGACCGGAAGCCGCTCAATCTCTCCGGCCTGGACCCGAAGGTGCGCCCCGCCGCGGTACGGCAGATGATCTCCCTGCTCGGCAGCCCGGGTCCTGGAGGCTCTCCCAGCCCGCTGCAGGAGGAGCTCGCCCTGGTCGACGACGACGGGCGGCACCGGGCGCTGCTGCTGGTGGGCAGCTACCGGGAGGCCGCCGTTGCCGCCGACGGGCTGCACCGGATCGAGCGCTGGCACGGCCGTGTCCGTGTGCTGGTCCCCGACGCGGCCGAGCTCGACCCGGGTGGGCGCGGCGGCGGCCCCGACGTCGTCCATGCCGAGTACGCCGCCGCGCTGCGCCGCGGTGACCTGGCCTCGTTCGCTGCCGATCCCTCGGCGGAGGTGCTGGTCGCGCCGCTGATGGCGGTCGAGCGCGGCCACAACATCCTGAACGACCGGCGTGCGGCGGCCTTCGGTACCGCCTTGTTCCTCGCCCGGCCGCACCCTCGGCCCGACGACCTGGACCTGGCGGTCTTCGCCATCAACGACTGGGCCACCCGCCTGGTCCGCGACGAACCCGATCCCGACCGCGGCACCTTCAGCGAGCTGGTCGCCAAGGAAGGGAGCCTTGACGCCGCGGGTCTCGCCCTCCGCCACCGGGCCCGCGGCGAGTGGCGCAAGCTGCTCGCCCGCCGCTACGTCTACTCCCGGCTGTCCCCGAAGGAGAAGCGCGCGTACGCCTGGGACCAACTGGTCGCCATGTGGCAGGTCATCGGCCGGCTCGTGCGCGGCGGAGTGCCCGCGCGGGTCGTCTTCGTCGACGCCCGCTTCGCACCGGTAACCGCCGCCCGCCTGGCGCCGGGAGCGGACGGGCGCCCGGCGGCCGTCCCGCCGCCGTCGGACAACGGCCTGCTGGCCGTCCTTGAGGGCGTCCTCGCCCCCTACTTCTCCGACAGCGTGCCCGCCGACGCCTTTCCCGACCCGGCCGACCCAGCGCTGGTCCGACTGCTCTACGCGCCCTTGTACGGCGCTCTGCGCGGACTCACCCACACTCCGCCCACCGCCCGCTGACACACCGAAACGCCCTGGGAGACGACCGTGCCCGTCAACTACCGCTCCGTCCGCGCCGCAGCCTGGCTCCCGACGTCTGCCGACTCCTCGTATACGGCTCCCTACCGCATCCTTCCGTTCCCCGAGGAGTGGCACGCGCCGCTGCTGGAACTGTGCAACACCGGCCGCCACGAGAGTGCCGAACCCTACCGGACTGTGCCCACATGGCGGATGGACCAGGTGCTCCAGGCTCTCGCGCCGGACATCCTCGTCCGGCCCCGCACCCACCCGCGCCCCGCGGGCGGGCAGGACTTCTGGCTCTGCGTCCCCGCGGAGCTGCCGGATCCGCTCCCCGCCCCGGCCTTCCGGTCGCTGCTGAACGTCTGGCTGCGCGACCTGCGTCCCGAACCGGAACACGCCGCCGTGCGGCGACGGGCCGAGGCCGCCCTTGCCGAGAATGTCCCGCGGTGGGAGACCCGGGACCTGGAGCTGGTGCGGTGCCCGGCGACCGACGGGGGCACCGCCGCGCCGCAGGCACACCAGTACCAGCTCACCAGCGACTGGCTGGCCCGGCGTGTCCTTGCTCTCGGCCCGTACGACTACGGTGCCGGGCAGCTGGCCTTCCGGGCCGCCCCGCGTGGCCCGCGCGACCAGGGCGCCGAGCTGATCTCCGAGCCCGTGCCGTACGAGGAGGACGGGCGGACCTCGTACTTCTCGATGGTGCTCAACATCACCGTGCAGACGGTGCCGTTCGAGCCGCTGCCCCGCTTCCACCTGCACACGCACGTGCGCCGCTGGGCCACCCGCATCCACGCCGGGACCGGACGCCTCTGGCTGCCCCGCCGCCGGATGGCGACGGTGTTCCTGCGCCCGCGGGTACCTTGGTTGCCCGGCGCCCCGGCCAGTGACCGGTTCGCGGTCGCCCGGCTGGGCTGGGCCGGCAGGGGCGTCGACTGGGACGGCCGCGGCCCCGCCAGCATGCTGCGGAGCATGTCCATCACCGAGTCGTTCCCGGACGCGGCCGGCATCCTCCAGGCACCGGTGGAATGGCTCACCGACGACATGCGCGCGGCCGTCGTCCACAGCACCGCGATGGGCAGCCACGGCGTCGGTCCCGGCTGGATGTCCGACCAGCGCTCCCGGATCGTCCACTGGGCCGAGCAGGCGCTGCCGGAGCAGCTGCGCCCTCTGCCGGAGTTGCGCCGCAGTGACAAGGCCCCGCCCACCCCGGCGAACGCCCGCCCCGGCTCGGTCAAGCCGGCGGAGAAGCAGGCGGTGGCGCTGCGGGAGGCCACGGAGCGCCGGGCAGCAGCCGCCTACGCCCTGCGCTCCCTGGACACGTCGATGGAACACGGAGACCTGCCGGTGCTCCGGGCCCGGCTGCTCTGGCAGACGGAGGCGATGCGCCGGGCCGCCATCGCGGCCCTCGCGGAGCACCTCGGCCTCAAGGGAGACGGGCAGGCCCCACCCGAGCGGGAGTTCGAGGCCGCGGCGCCCGGCCGCGCGGCGATGCTGGAGTGGCAGACGCCCGAACTCGTGGTCCGGCTGCGCTGCCTGAAGCTCGGCGGATCCCTCGGCGACGACCTGCCGCTGCCCGACGGCACCCGGCCCGGCCGGGCCGCGGTGACCGCGGCCGCCGCGGTGCGCCGGGCCGAGACAGCCGCGTTCCTGCGCGCCGATGGCGGCGAAGGGCCGCCGTCTCTCGCGCTGGTCGAGATCGACCGCCGCCAGGATTTCACCACGCCCGGCCACGACCCCAAGTTCGCGCTCCGGCTGGGCTGCGCCGACGCCGGTGTGCTGACGCAGTTCATGGTGGTGCCTAAGAAGGCCCACGGCCACAACTCGCAGAAGAACGTCGGCCATCGCGCGCTGAAGGCATGGGATGACGGCCTCCGTCAGCTCGGCGTGCGTGTGCACCCGGAGCACAGCCTCGGCGGGCTGGTACCGCCGGGACTCGGCTTCGCGGCCGTGTGGCGGGTGCAGAAGAACCGCGGCACGAAGACCCACTGGCCTGCCTACGAGCCCGTGGCGGTACGGGTCGTCCCGGAGCCGTCCGGCGACGGACTGGCCCGCGTCGAGGGCTGGGACCGCGATGCCGACGGCGGCGCAGGCGCCTGGGTTCCGTATCCGCGCCTTCTGCTGCGGCTGACGCGGCTCGCCGAGGTCCCGAAGGCCGCCGTCCCGGCCGGCCGCACGGGGCCGGAGGCCGCCGAGGCCGCCCCGGAAGCGGCCGGAAGGCGCCCGTCCTGGCAGCAGGACCGCGAAGTCCAGCGCCGCCGAACCGAGGAGTGGCTCCAGGAAGTGCTGGCCTCGCTGCGCGGCACCCCCACCCTGCTGCTTGCGCACGCGCAGAACTTCCGGTCGCACTGGACCTGGCTGCAGGACGGCCGCACCATACGCGACAAGCTGCGCACCGGGCTCGCCCCGGCCCGCCGCCTGCCGCCGGACCTGCGCCTGGTGCGGGTGCGCACCGCCCGGGGCCGGGAAACCGCCCAGTGGTGGGGCGTGCACCCGAAGGGCGGACCCAACGGGGTACCGGCGGGCATGTGGTGCGCGGGACCCGTCGCCGGGTCGGACGAGTCCTCCGGACCGGCCGGCGGTGACCGGGTGTTCTGGAGCACGACGCCCAAGCCTCCGCAGGGCCGCACGTCGTCCGTCGAGGGCGACAAGCTCACCCCGCGTCCGCTGCGCGCCGGGAAGCGCAAAGGCGAGCTGACCATCGACACCGGCGTGGCGGCCTGGAACCCGGCGCTCGTCGAGCTCGCCGTGCTCGGCTGCCACCCCGGGGACGGCGACAATCCCGAGGCGCTGGCGCTGGCGGTACACCAGCTCCGCCAGGCACCCGACTATCCGCCCGCGCTGAGCCTGCCGCTGCCCCTGCACCTGGCCGAGCGGGCACAGGAGTACGTGCTGCCCACGCTTGCCGACGAGGGGGAGAGCGAGCAGCCCGAGGACGCTGACGTGATACCGGCGTCCGACGCCGACCCGGACGGAGAGGCAGCGGGCGCACTGGAGCCCGAGTCCGAGGAGTGAGCCGGCCGGAACTCCCGTCGCCAGGGTCGGGGTTCACCGAGCAGACGACAGTTTAGGTTCGGGCATCGAAAACCGCGGGTCGGCGGTGGCTCTAGGATCGGGTGGGCCGGCCCGCGGCCGTGGCAACACCGCGGTGCCGGACCGGTTTTTCCGGCCCAGCCATCCACGGCTCTCACAGGAGTGTCATGCATCCGGTCGGCCGCGGCACCGTACTGCGCGACCGCTATCGCCTCCTGGCACCGCTCGGCCGCGGTGCCATGGGCCAGGTCTGGGAGGGGCTGGACACTCACCTGGAGCGTTCGGTGGCCGTGAAGCTACTGGTCGCCGACCTGCTTGCGGACGATGCGGAAGGTTCCCGCGTGCACCAGCGCTTCGAGCGCGAGGCGAAGGCCGCCGCCGCGCTCGATCACGTCAATGTCGCCACCGTCTACGACGCTGACATCACCTCCGGTACGTACTGGCTGGCCATGCAGCTCGTCCGTGGCGCCACCCTGGGCGACCTGCTCGGCGAGCACGCGGCGTTCGGTGTCGACGCGGCGACGGCCGTCGCCGCCCAGCTCTGTGCTGGTTTGTCCGCCGCGCACGCGGTCGGCCTGGTCCACCGGGACCTCAAGCCCGCCAACGTCATGGTGCGCACCGACGGAGTGGTCAAGATCCTTGACTTCGGCCTGGTCAAGCCGCTCGCTGCCGACGCCACACGGCTGACCGTGACCGGCGAGGAGATGGGCACCGCCGCGTACTCCGCACCCGAGGTCCTGACCGGGGAGCACGAAGCGGATGTCCGAAGCGACCTCTACAGCCTCGGCTGCCTGCTGTATCAACTGCTGACGGGAGCGCCGCCGTTTCCGGCGGAGCAGCCTGCCCGCCTGCTGCGCCAACGGCTCACCGGACCTCCGCCGGCACCCGAAGAGCACGGCGTGACCGTGCCCGATGCGGTGGCGCGACTCCTCGCCCGCCTGATGGCCCCGGCGGCACGCGACAGGCCGGAATCCGCAGCCTGCGTCTACGACGCCCTGCGGCCTTTCCTCCCGCGGCAGCAGGACGGAAGCTCACCGGCGACGCACAGTGGTCCGGAAGATCCCCGTCGCCCGTTCACGCTGCCCATGAGTCCGTATCCATATCCTTCTTGACCACTCCGCGCCACTTGCTCGTCACGCAGTGACAGGATGTGCGGCAGCAGAAACCGATGAAGCGATCGAGCCCGAGGCGGGGGCGATGGCATGGCGCAGGCGGACCAGAAGATCCTTGAACGCTACGAGCTCACCCACCGGCTGGGAGCCGGAGGCATGGGCGAGGTGTGGGCCGGCTACGACAAGCGGCTGGATCGGCGCGTGGCCGTCAAGTTCCTCCGGCCGCACGCCTCGCCCGGGACGCTTCGCCGGCTGGAGCGGCGCTTCATGCGCGAGGCCCGGCTGACCGCACGTTTGGAACACCCCGGGGTGCCGGTGCTGCACGACGCCGGCCGGCTGCCGGACCAGCGCCTGTACCTGGTCATGCAACTCGTCACCGGGCACACGCTCGCGACCGTCCTGCGGCGCTGCGAGCGGCTGCCGGCCGACTGGGCCCTGGCGGTCACCGCCCAGGCCGCAGACGTCCTCGCGCACGCTCACGTGGGCGGCGTCATGCACCGCGACCTGAAACCGGCCAACCTGATGCTGACTCCGACCGGAACCGTGAAGCTCCTGGACTTCGGTATCGCCGCGGCTCTCGACCCCGAACCGCATGAGCCGCGCCTGACCGCGGCCGGCGAGATGGCCCCGGGCACCCCCGGCTATATCGCGCCCGAGCAGATGCTGGGCCATCGGGCCACGGCCCGCAGCGACCTCTATGCGCTGGGCTGTGTGCTGTACCAGTTGCTCACCGGTGCCGAGGTGTTCACCGGTGCCACCCCCTGGGTGCTCTTCGACCGGCACCTCAACGACACCCCCCGCCCGGTGACGGAACTCGTGCCGCAACTCCCGCAGGAGGTTGCCGGTCTCGTGACCCGGCTGCTCGCCAAGAACCCGGACGACCGTCCCGCCTCGGCGGAGCGCGTCGCGTGGGAGGCCGCTCACCTTGTTGCCCGGCTGCATCCGGCCGGGAACCAGGCCGCCGAGGACATCGGCGCGGTCATCGGCTCCTTGCCCCTGCCCGCGGGGCCGACCGCCGCCACACCTGATGCGTCCTGGCGTCCGTACGACCCGACCCGGCCCTATATCCGCGTCCCTCCCGAGCCCCGCCCCGTACCGGAAACGGCACCGGAGCGACCGCCCGGTGGGCCCGCCGCGACGGCTCCGGTCGGCCCGGCGGAGCCGCTGCCGGAGAGCGCCGCGGCGCAGGCGCAGGCCGACCGGCTGGCCGCCGAAGGGCGCTTCTCCCAAGCCGCGGCACTCCTCGAAGAACTTCTGGGGAAAGAGACCGGGCCCGCGGGTCGGCCGATCGACGACCCGTGGACGGTCCCGGTGCGCCTGCAACTGTACGACTTCCTCGGCAAGGCGGGATCACTGGCGCGGGCGCGCGACGGCTTCGCCGCTCTCGGAGAGGCACTGCGGCGCACCCGGCTCACCACCGACCGCGACGTCCTCGTCTGCCGCGCCGGCGAAGCGCGCTCGCTGGCAGGTCTGGGGCAGACCACCGAAGCGCTACGGGAGTACGACCGGCTTCTGCCCGACCTCGTTACTGCTTGGGGACCTGCGCACGAGACGGTCTTCGACGTCCGCTACGAGGCCGCCGCGCTGCGCGCGGGCGCCGGTGAGCACCGGACGGCGAGAGACCTCCTGATGCGGCTACGCGACGAACAGCGCGCCGCCCTCCCCGTTGCGGACCCGCGGCATGCGGCGGTCGAGAATCTGCTGATCCGCCTCGACCGGTTGCTGATCCAGAGCCGTTCCACTTTGCCGTGAACTCTGTTCACGCTCGAACTGGGGTAGTAGGTTGACCCACCCGGCAGAGCGGGTGAGGTCCTCCCGTATTGTCTCTTCGGCCCGGTGTGCGTATCCGAGGGAAGGCGTGTCATCGATGACGACCACAGCGCGACGCGACCGCACCGGAACCGCGCCCGACCAGTTGCCGAAAGAAGGCGACCTGGTGGAGGTCCGCGGCCAGACGTGGGTCGTCGCCCGCGTCGAGCACTCCCCGCACCGTGCGGACGTGACCGCTGACCGGGACCCGGCCCGCGCCACCCTGGTCCACCTGCAGTCCGTGGCCGACGGCCGCTTCGGCGACACCCTCACCGTCATCTGGGAGGTCGAGCCGGGTCGCCGCGTGCTGCCGGCCGGCTCCCTCCCCGACGCCTCCACCGGACGGTACGACCCACCCGGCCGCCTCGCCGCCTTCCTTGACGCGATCCGCTGGTCCGCGGTCGCCTCCGCCGACACGAGAAACCTCCAGGCGCCCTTCCGGTCCGGAGTGGCCGTCGAGCCGTACCAGCTGGAGCCGGTATCCCGCGCGGTCGGCGCCCCCCGCGTCAACCTCCTCCTCGCCGACGACGTCGGCCTCGGCAAGACCATCGAAGCGGGCCTGGTCGTCCAGGAACTCCTGCTGCGCGGCCGGGCCCACCGGGTGATGGTGGTCTGCCCGGCGGGCCTCACCCTCAAGTGGCGGGACGAGATGGCCGAGAAGTTCGGTCTGGACTTCACGATCGTCGACTCCGAGCACTGCGCGCGGCTGCGCCGCACCCACGGCAACGCGGCCAACCCCTTCCGCGTCTACCCGCTCACCATCGTCTCCCTGCCCTGGCTGCGCGGCCCCAAGGCCCAGCGCCTGCTCGACGAAATCCTCCCGGCGGGCGAAGCCGAGCCCGGCGCGGCGGCCGGTGGCGGCCGGCGCTTCTTCGACCTGCTCGTCCTCGACGAGGCGCATCACGTCGCACCCGCCGCCCCCAAGCAGGTGTACGCCGTCGACTCCCAGCAGACCAGGCTCGTCCGCCGCCTCGCGCCGCATTTCGAGCACCGCCTCTTCCTCTCCGCCACCCCGCACAACGGCTACCCCGAGTCCTACACCGCGCTGCTGGAGCTCATCGACAGCCAGAAGTTCGCCCGCGGCATGGAACCGGACCAGCAGTCCCTCAAGGGCACCGTGGTGCGCCGCCTCAAGTCGCAGGTCGTGAAGGCAGACGGCACGCCGTACTTCCGTATCCGCCGCACCCACACCCTCGAAGTCGAGTACGCGAACGCGGAACGGGAGGTGCACGGTCTGCTCACCGGCTTCGCCCGGCTGCGCAGGAAGCGCATCGCCCGGGACGCCCGCGGCGGCCGGCGGGCCGCCGACCTGGTGACCCTGCTGCTGAAGAAGCGGCTCTTCTCCTCACCCGCAGCTTTCCTGCACACCGTACGCATCTACCTCTCCCACCTGGAGGACACCACCGGCCGCAGACGAGGCGCCGCCGCCGATGTCCCCGAGTGGCTGGAGGACTACGCCGACGAGGTCGCCGACCTCGACGACCTCGGCCTCGCCGACGCCGAGGACGCCGCCCTGACCCGGTCCACCAGCCTCACTCCCGCGGAAGACGGCGAGGAGCTGTCCCTGCTGCAGGACATGGAGCGCTGGGCGATCACCCACGAGGCCGCCGCCGACTCCAAGGCCCGGCTGCTGCTGA
The DNA here is from genome assembly GCF_039531005.1 of Streptomyces synnematoformans. Taxonomy (NCBI): domain Bacteria; kingdom Bacillati; phylum Actinomycetota; class Actinomycetes; order Kitasatosporales; family Streptomycetaceae; genus Streptomyces; species Streptomyces synnematoformans. Next base: position 45,934 of record NZ_BAAAPF010000006.1, on the reverse strand, counting down.
ACGAGCTCAAGGCCATCTGCCGCCCGGGCGGCTTCTGGAGCAACGAACGCGTCATCGTGTTCACCGAATACCGCGACACCCAGCAGTGGCTGCTGGAACTGCTGCGTCAGGAGGAACTCACCGACGGCGGGCGGGTCGCCGTGCTGCACGGCGGCCTCACCACCGGCGAGCGCGAGCAGATCCGCCTCGGCTTCCAGGCCCACCCCGCCACCGCCGAGGGCAGGGTCCGCATCCTGCTCGCCACGGACGCCGCCAGCGAGGGCATCGACCTGCAGAAGCACTGTTTCCGCCTGATCAACTACGACATCCCGTTCAACCCCAACAAACTCGAACAGCGCATCGGCCGCATCGACCGCTGGGGCCAGCGTGAAGACCCGCAGATCACCCACTTCATCGGCACCGGCTGGGAACAGGCCGCGGCCGGGTCCTACGAAGCCGACCTGGAGTTCCTCTCCCGCGTCGCCGCCAAGGTCGCCCGCATGGAGGCCGACCTCGGCTCCGTCAACGCCGTCCTCGCCGACGCCGTGCAGCGCCGCATGACCGGCGACACCGCCCCGATCGACCTCGACGAGGCCAGGCCCCGGAAGATTCCCGGCCGTCGCACCGGCGGCACAGTCGCCCCCGAGCAGAACGTCACCGAGCAGGCCCAGCGCCTCGCCGAGCAGTACGAGAAGACCGTCACGGCGCTCGGCCTGACACCTGCAAATGTCAAGCGTGTCGTCGACACCGCGCTGGCCCTCGACCACCAGCCGCCGCTGGCCCCGTACCACAGCGAGGACTTCGACGGCGGCGTGTACACCGTGCCCCCGCTCTCCGGCTCCTGGGAGCGGGCGACCCGGGGTCTGGCTCACCAACTCCGCCCGGACGAGCAGCGGCCCGTCACCTTCGCGCCGGGGATCGCCCGGGACGGCCGCGACGACGTCGTCCTCGCCCATCTCAAGCACCCCCTGATCGCCCTCTCCACCCGGCTGCTGACGGCCGCCGTCTGGAACGCCGACTCGGTGGGCCTCAACCGCGTGACCGCCGTCGTCACCGACGACCCCGCCGTGCAGACCACCCTGGTCTCCGCCTACGCCCGCTACGTGCTGGCCGGCGCCGACGGCACCCGCCTGCACGAGGAAGTCCTCTACGCCGGCGGCTGGTTCGGCGACACCGGACGCTTCCGCCGCTGGGAGTCGGTCCTCGACCAGGGCGAGGTCCTGGCCCGGGCCCTCACCGACGGCACCGAGGCCGCCCCCCACCTCCGCGCGGAGCTCACCGAGGCGTGGCCCCGGCTGCGGCAGCCGCTGTACGACTCCCTCGCTGCCCGGTCCGCCGACCGCGGCCGCTCGCTGGAGAAGGCCCTCGCCGACCGGCAGGCCGAGGAAGAGCGCCGCATCACCGCCACCCTCGACCGCTTCGAGACCACCCTGCGCGCCAAGGTCAAGGAGGAGGGCGAGCGGGCCGGCGAGCAGATGGCCATCTTCGCCGAGCGGGAGGTCACCGCCGCAGAGCAGCGCCAGTACCGCGAGGACCGTGAGCGCTGGCAAGCCCGCCTCGAAGGACTGCCCGCCGAGCGCGAGCGCGAGCTGGCGGCCATCGCCGCCCGCTACCGCGGGCGCCGCCCCCACCTCTTTCCCGTCGCCGTCGTCTTCGTCGTCCCCGCCAAGGAGGCCCGCCGATGAGCAGCCGCCGCCGCTCCCTGCCGCGCGGAGTCGCCGCCGCCCGCGCCCAGGCCATGGACGGCCGCGCCCGGCACCAGGAATGGCTTGACCTCGTCGAGGTGTCGGGACCGTTCCTCACCATGCCGGTGCTGCTGCAGGCGTGGCCCCAGCTCGACTCCCTCGACAAGGCCGAACGGGCCCGGCTGCGCGCCCGCCACGCCGACTGGCAGGCCAACCCGGCGGCCGGCGACGTACGCGACGAGTGGATCGCCTACGTCCTCGGCACACTGCTCGAATGGGGCGACGCGCTGATCCTGCGCCAGGGCGCCGACGACGACCTGGCCCTGGACCACTTCACGCTCGACCTCCACGAGCACGGCGCCCGCGTACGCGCCCACTTCGCCCTCGCCGAGCCGGGGACCCAGGTGGCCGCCGAGCCGGACGCGGAGTCGGCCGCCAAGCGGGTACGCCTGCTCGGCATGACACTGCCGCCCGGCACCGTCCCCACCGCCCGCACCGACTTCGGCGACGACTGGCCCGCCACCCCCGCCGACCGCCTCGCCCGCCTGCTGCGCCACCACCGCGTGCCGCTGGGCCTCGTCACCGACGGCCGCTGGTGGTGCCTGGTCTGGGCACCGCCCGAGAGCGTCACGACCACGGCCCTGTTCGACGCGATCACGTGGAACGAGGCCGCGGAGCGCGGCGTCGTACGCGCCTTCGCCTCGATGCTGCGCCGCCGCCGCTTCTTCGAGTACCCGGAGGACGAGAGTCTCGCCGGGCTGCTGAAGAAGAGCCTGGAGGCGGGAGAAGAGGTCACCGAGGCGCTGGGCGTCCAGGTCCGCCGGGCGGTGGAGCTGCTGGTCGACGCCATCGGCCGCGCGGATGCGCGGGCCATGGAGCACGGCGAACCGGGCTTGCGGGCGGGGGACGTGTCCGCGTCGGAGGTCTATCGGGCGGCGGTCGCGGTGATGATGCGCGTCGTCTTCCTGTTCTTCGCCGAGGAACGCGGCATGCTGCCCGCCGACCGCGAGGTGTACGCCCAGGCGTACTCGGCCCGTACGCTGCGCGCCGAGCTGAGAGCGCGGGCCGACGCGGAGGGCGAGGCCGCGCTGGAGCACACGACATCCGGCTGGCACCGGCTGATCGCCCTGTTCCACGCCGTACACGGCGGGGTCGACCACCCGGAGCTGCCGCTGCCCGCGTACGACGGCTCGCTCTTCGACCCGGACGCATATCCCTGGCTGGAGCGGCGGACACTGCTGCTGCCGATCGACGACCGCACGGTGCTGCACATGCTGCAGGCGGTGCAGGAGGTGCGCGTCGGCACGGGCAGGCAGAGGGAGACCCGCACGCTGTCGTTCCGGGCGCTGAGCGTGGAGCAGATCGGCTACGTCTACGAGGGCCTGTTGTCGTTCGACGGCGAGCGGGCGGTGGACACGATGGTCGGGCTCATCGGGCCCGAGGGGTACGAGCACGAGGTGTCGCTGCGGGAGCTGGAGTCTTTGGCGGCGGGGGCGGGTTCGTCGGTGAAGGACCTGGCCGCGTCGATCCACGCGAGGTGGAAGGACCCGAAGCCGCCCGCGTCGGTGTCGCGGCTGGAGAAGCTGCTCGCGCCGGCGACGGGCGAAGCACAGGCGGAGGCCCGCCGCAGGCTGGGCGCGGCGACCCGGGATGTGGGGCTGGTGGAGCGGCTGCTGCCGTTCGTCGGCATCATCCGCCGCGACCTGCGCGGCCTGCCGATGGTGATCCCCGCGGGCTCGCTGTTCGTCACCGAGTCGTCCCTGCGGAAGAACACCGGCACGCACTACACGCCGGCGAACCTCGCTGAGGAGATCGTGACCCATGCGCTGGAGCCGCTGGTGTACGAACCGGGCCCGCTGCAGACCGCGGACAGGGATGCGTGGGTGCTGAAGCGGCCGGAGGAGATCCTTTCGCTGAAGGTCGCCGACATCGCGATGGGCTCGGCCGCGTTTCTGGTCGCCGCGTGCCGTTACCTGGCGGACCGGCTACTTGAGTCCTGGGACCGGTATGAACACCACGAGGCAGCTGCCAAGTACCGCGGCGAGCGGGCGGCCGGCCTTGCCCCGGCGGCGGACTTGGACCCGGAGTCGGACGGCGTGGTCATCAAGGCTCGCAGGCAGATCATCGAGCACTGCTTGTACGGGGTGGACATCAACCCCATGGCCGTGGAGATGGCGAAGCTGTCGCTGTGGCTGGTGTCGATGGACCCCGAGCGGCCCTTCACGTTCCTGGACGACCGGCTGGTGGCGGGGGACTCGCTGCTGGGTGTCACGTCGTTGGAGCAGCTTGAGGCCGTGCACCTCGATGTGGGTGAGGGCGACCTCATCGGCTCGGCGGCGGACATCGAGCGGTTGGTAGGGGCGCTGGCGGAGGAGCGGCGAGCAATCGCGGAGATCGACGACGACGTGGAGGGCGTGGGAGAGAAGCGCTCGCGGCTGGAGATGGTCCGCGCGCACACGGAGCGGCTGCGGCTGATCGGGGACCTGGTCGCGGGTGCGGCGTTGGCGACGTGCGCGTCGGGGCGGGTGGAGTGGTACAAGGAGGACGGCGGGGAGCGGTTGCGGGATCTGTTCCCCGAGGCGGCCGAACTGGCCCAGCGCATCACGCCGGATGTGGACGGCGAGCAGGACGCGGCGGCATTGCAGGAGGCGGAGGCGGCGGCCCGGGAATGGCTGGCGAGCGAACTGCCGGAAGGTGCCTTGGAGCGGGTGCCGCTGCACTGGCCGCTGGAGTTCCCGGAGGTATTCACGGAGCGGGATGGGTTCGACGCGGTGGTGGGGAATCCGCCGTTCCTGGGTGGAAAAAAACTCACCGGAGCGCTGGGAGAGGCGTATCGCGAGTACCTGGTTAACCATGTGGCGGGGGAGAGGCGTGGCAGCGCCGATCTGGTGGCGTACTTCGCGCTCCGGGCACACGAGTTGCTGAACGCAGGAGGCCAAACGGGGTTGGTCGCCACGAACACCCTGGCGCAGGGGGATACCCGGGAGGTCGGCCTCGACCGGCTCGCGGAGCAGGGTGTCGAAATCCGGCGGGCGGTCAAGAGCGAGCCGTGGCCGTCGGCGTCGGCGGTGCTGGAATATTGTGCGGTTTGGACGAGCAAGGCGCCGGTGGCGATGGAGGTCGAACGTCAGATCGGCGATGTCGTGGTACCCAGCGGCATCTCCACGTCGCTCAACCCAGCGACGCGGGTGGCGTCTTGGGCTGAGCCGCTGGCGAGGAACACGGGGGTGGCGTTCATCGGGGCGTTGGTCTTGGGGCTCGGGTTTACGATGTCGGAGGAGACCGCCCGGGTGTGGATTGCCGCAGATGAGCGGTACCGAGAGGTGCTGTTCCCCTACCTGAACGGCCAAGACATCAACACCCATCCGGAGCACCGCACTGACCGGTGGATTATCAACTTTCGGGACTGGACGCAGGCGAAGGCCGCGGAATACCCGAAGGCGTATGAGAAGGTGCGGCGAGAGGTGAAGCCTGAACGGGAAAATAACAACCGCAAGGTCTATCGTGAATACTGGTGGCAATTTGCCGAGAAGCAGCGCGCAATGGTTAAAGGGATTGAGTCGCTCGACCGGTGTATCGTCATCACTCTCGTGAGCAAGGCGGTCATGCCGGTAATGGTCCCGACCGGTCCTGTATTTGCGCACAAGCTTGGTGTTTTCGTGTCGGACGATCCGGCGCTACTCGGAGCACTGAGCAGTGCGCCTCACTACTGGTGGGCATTGGACCGCAGTTCGACGATGAAGGCCGACCTTAACTACAGTCCAACCGACGTCTTTCAAACCCTTGTCCGCCCGCCCCTTACCGAGGACCTCCGCGCCGTTGGCACTCGCCTCCACGCCCACCGCCGCGATCTCATGCTCGCCAGCGACATCGGCCTCACCACCACCTACAACCTCGTCCACGACCGGGACTGTCACGACCCTGGCATCGTCGAACTCCGCCGCATTCACACCGAGATCGACCGAGCCACCATCGCCGCCTACGGCTGGCACGACCTGCTCGACGAGACCGGCGTCACCCCACCTGCCGATCCCAGCCACCAGACCGTGCCCCTCGACCACGGCTTTCACACGACCGATCAAGGCGACCGGTACACCATCGGTGCCCTCGCCCGGACCGAGATCATCGACCGGCTGCGGTATCTCAACCACCAGGCATACGCCGACGAGGTGTTCCTCGGCCTGCACAAGAAGCCCAAGAAACACCCCGACATGCCCCCGCCGTCCGCCGAAGCGCGCCGCCGCAAGGCGGAGCGGCAGAGCAGCGGCAGCGTGACCTTCGACGGCGACGACGGGCTCTTCCCGCCCGAGGGTGCCCTGTTCTGACCACTGCCGCCGTTGCCGCCTCAGAAGCCGTAGCGCCGCGCGTAGCTCTCAAGGCTCCGGTCGCCGTCCAGGCGGTAGCCCAGGCGACCGCACAGCTGTTCCGCAGCGTCGCGGCTCAGCTCCAGACTGGCGGCCCGGTCGGGGGTTCCCGAGGGGGAACGAACAGCCGCTCGCCGTTGTCGGCGGCGTAGGGCTGGGTCCTGGCGTCGGGCAGGAGCCTGGCCGGGGTGCGGGATGCGTGACCTCCACCGCCTCGCAGACCGTCGTTCTCCGGCGCTTGCGGGTGCGTTGCCTGCATGTGCTGCTTGATGAGCACGCGCGTCCGTCTCCTAGGAGCCGTTGCGCAGCGCGATGGCGTTGCGCAGTTGCACAGCGAGTCGCAGGCATTCCCTGCACCGGTCGTCCGCACTCATGAATTCGCCCATTCTGTCGAACATCGCTTTCTGTGCCCACAGCGTGACCCATCGCGACTAGCCTGTGGTAGAGGCGGCTGGCTGACGTGCCGCGCTTCAAGTGGGGAGGCACCATGCGAACCCTTAAAGGTCCGCGGAAGAAGTACGGCGAGGAGCTGAAGCTCCGGCGGCTGTCCCGGAAGATGACACAGGAGGCGCTGGCCGAGGTGGTGGTGTGTTCCCCCACCCTGATCAGCCACTTCGAAGCGGGGCGGCGGCTGCCGAGCCCTGATGACGCGAAGCGGATCGACCAGGCTCTCGGCACGGACGGGTTCTTCTCGCGCTGGCTCGTCGACCTTGAGAGCCAGTACCCGGATCACTTCGTGGAAGCTGCGGAGTTGGAGCAACTGGCCGTGCTGATCCGGGAGTTTGCCGTGTCGGCGGTTCCCGGACTGCTCCAGACACCGGACTACGCCCGAGCGGTCTTCCGAGCCGTGCGGCCGAATCATACGGCGGAAGAACTTGACAAGCGGGTCGTCAGCCGAAGGGAGCGTGCCCGGATTCTGGACGATTCGTCGTCTCCGGTTCTCTGGGCGATCCTCGACGAAGCGGTCATCCGGCGTCCCGTCGGTGGCCCTGCCGTCATGGCCGAGCAGGTGGATCACATCGCGGCCCTGGCCGAGGCCGGGCGCATCCGGCTGCACGTGATCCCCTTCGCTACCGGGGCACACGCGTTGATGGAGGGCATGGTGAGCCTTATGTCGTTCGACGACATGGCGCCGGTGGCTTACGTTGAGGGAGTGACCACGGGGCAGTTGCTCGACGATCCGGCGCGGGTCGCAGAGTGTGAAACGTATTACAATCTCGCGTTGGGCGACGCACTGCCTCACCTTGAGTCCATCGCTCTCCTACGGGCGGCAGCGGAGGAATACCGGAATGCCTGATCACGTCATCGCCATGGCGTCGACCCTGACGTCGTGGCGCAAGTCCAGCTACAGCGGAGGCAGCGGCGGGAGCTGCATAGAGGTGGCTGACGGCCATCCCGCTGTCCCCGTGCGCGACTCCAAGGACCCTCACGGCCCCGCCCTCGTCTTCACCGGCGACGCCTGGCAGTCGTTCGTGACCGCCGTCAGGGGTGGCGAGTTCCCGGCCACCTGACCAACCGCCAACCCGCAACCCTGCGAGCCGGCCCGGGGCCCGTGGTGACACGCCACCGGCCGGGGGGCCGGGCCGTGCGCGTTCGCAGCCAGGGGTGGTCGACGTCCAGGATCCGCCTGCCCGGCCGGTCGGCAGGGGCAGGGCAGGGAGAACTCCGCGCCGCCCCTCAAACCAGACCGGCCAGCCCGACCAACCCTCCTGCTCACCTCCGGACGGCGGGCCACCGATAGTCGTCGACCACCTCGGCATACGGCTTCAGCCATGGCCCGAGTTCGTTCCGCAGCATGTCGGCGTCGGCGGGCGGCAGCGGCAGCGACGCGCGGCGCAGCCGGACGCTCCAGGACTTCGGGTCGGGAAAGACCTCCAGCCGGTGCACGTGGTCGCGGAGAACGAGACCCTCGCGAAAGGCGGTCAGGCCGTGCACCGTCAGCGTGCAGCCCTCGGTGAAGGCTCGCTCGCCGAAGCGCACCGGTTCGGGGAGGGTGCGCACCGGTGCGGCTACCGTGGCGTGTCCGAAGATCCGGCCGAGGTCACGGGTCGGGTTGGCGAAGCAGCCGCGGGTGGAGTAGAGCAGCACCTCGTCGCCTTCGGCGATCGCGTGGGCGGCTTTGGCGCGTCCGGTCGGGAACGCCATCCGCTGCTGGGTGACGACCCAGCTCAGGGCCTCGCGGTTGCTGATGATGACGAGGTGGGCGGCGGGCATGACAGAACCATAGCCCCCGGCACGGCGGGGGTGGCGGAGCAGATACACGGCCGCAATCCGATGTAGCGCTGAGTCCGCGGCGGAGCCGGGCGGTGGTGCACCGACCACCCGCAGATGCTTTCGGCTGGCACCGTTCGCTCTACCGGCAGTAGAGTAGGCGTATGTCTGCCGACGACACCAGCATCAAGATCTCGAAGGCGACTCGGGAGCGACTGAGCATACTGGCCGAGCAGCGCGGCCGGACGATGCGTGAACTGGTCGAGGAGTTCGCTGCTCAGGCTCTCACCGACGAAGAACTGGCGGCCCGCGAGCAGGCCGCCCGCGCGTACCTGAGCGAGCACATGGGCATCGAGGTCACCGCCGCCGACCTGGCTGCGTCCGCTCGGCTGCGTGCTCAGATCGCCCGCCGGGTGGATGCTGCGTGATCCCCGCACTGCTCGATCACAGCGCCCTCCTTGCGCTTGGCGCTGGTAACCGGGCAATGTCGGCGTTTGTCGTCGATGCCGCGGCCGGCCGGGCGGTTGTCCACGTGCCCGTCCTGTGCCTGACCGCGGCCGAGGCCGAGCGCCGTGGCGTCGCCGCACACATCGGTTCTCTGCCGGGGATCGAGGTGGAGCCGCTGGAACTGTCCGCGTCGATCCCGGTCGGTGCGCTGATCGCCGGGGGTACGGACTGGCGCATTGCGCACGCCGTGCACGCCGCTCGTCCCAGCGTGGTCCATCTTTCGGGCCGTGTGGTGCTGTCGGTGCGCCCGGAGCTGTACGACGGCACCGGCATCAGCCCGATCGATCCCGGCCAGACCGGCTGACTCGCCGGCGTCCGACCCGCGTTCAGCGCCGACCAGCCGGGCATGAGCCCGCGAGCCCGCTACAACGCCGCCGGTCATCCCAGGCCGGGGTCGCTACCGACCGCTGGACGTCTTCGGTGGTACCCGCCGGATGTGCCGCCGCCGACCGCCCCGCGCTGGCCTACCATGCACCTGATGAGGATGACGGAATCATGAGTGACGACGACGCAGAGAGGCAGCCTCCACTTCCCATGCCTGAAGGTCTCTTCGATGTGTCGGAGCCCTCTGCTCAACCGAAGATCAGGGTCGAGCTGGACGACGCCGGTTACAGCACCGACGTCGAGACCGAGGACATCGGCGAGCGGATCGACAACCCTTTCGACCCCGATCTGATCGAGGTCCAGACCCGCAACCCCACGGTCGCTCTTCTCCTCAACAGAATTCGGCGCAACACCATCGACCTCGCCCCGGACTTCCAGCGACGCCCGGGGATCTGGACTCGGCAGGCGCAGAGCCGTCTCATCGAGTCGTTGCTGCTGCGCATCACGCTGCCCACCCTGTACGCCGCCGAGGGCGACGATGACACCTGGGCTGTCGTGGACGGAGTGCAGCGGCTGACCACGATCGCCCGGTTCGTGGCGCCCGAGACAATCGGCGCGGAGCCGTTGCGCCTGACCGGCCTGGAATATCTCACCGAGTACAAGGACTACGCTTTCGGGGACCTTCCCGGCCGTCTCCAGACTCGCATCGAGGAAACGGAATTGGTGGTCCTCCTCATCCGGCGCGGGACCCCGGAAGAGGTCAAGTTCAACATCTTCGCACGCATCAACACCGGCGGTCGGCCCCTCACCCGTCAGGAACTGCGCCACGCCCTCATTCCGGGCCAGGCCCGGGGTTTCCTCGCCGATCTTTCCCGCTCGAAAGCGTTTCAGGAGGCGACCGCACGGAGTGTGTCACCGGAGCGTATGTCGGACAGGGAAATGTGTCTGCGGTTCCTGGCCTTCTCCCTCACCCCTCCGGAGGGGTACAAGGGGCAGGACTTCGACGGCTTCCTGCGCAATGCCATGCACGCGCTCAACGGCCTCGATACACGTGAACTCGGAGGGCTCAGCCACGCCTTTTGGAATGCCATGTATGCCAGCCATGTCGTGTTCGGGCAGCACGCCTTCCGGAAACGGTTCCGCGGTAGCACCCGCCGCAACCCCGTCAACAAAGCCCTCTTCGAGTCGCAGGCGGTCACTCTGTCTCACTACTCGCAGGACCAGATCCGTACCCTTTCCGCACGGCAGGACCAGGTGGCGGAGGGGTTCCTTCGGCTCATGGAGAACACGGACTTCTTCAACGCCGTGTCCGCGGGAACAGGCGACGCCGGCAAAGTGAGACTCCGCTTCCGGATGCTGGACGAAATGTTCCAGGAGGTGCTGAAGGGTGCTTGAGCGCATCGGCATCGCCAACTTCAAAGCGTTCGCCCGCCAGGACATCGACCTGGCGCCCTTCACCCTCCTCACCGGGCTCAACTCATCCGGCAAGAGCACGGTCCTGCAGTCCCTGGCCCTGCTCCGGCAGTCGCACGAGGCCGGATTCCTGGACGAGGCAGACGACTCCGGTGGCTTCCACCTCAACGGTGAGCTCGTTCAGCTCGGCACCGGCCAGGACGTACGCCACGAGTCGTACAAGAAGGGTGATCCCGACATCACGCTGGCGGTCGTCAAGGACGACGTCCGCTACGCCTGGCGGGCCCGGTACGGTCGCGAGGACGACCTTCTCCTCCTCCTCGAAGCCCCGGCGGCCCCCGCCTTTCGCGCCGCCCGCGACCTGCCGGCCCTCTTCGGCCAGGGCTTCCAGTACCTCAAGGCCGACCGTATCGTCCCGGACGTCAGCTACCCCCGCTCCCACGAAGCGGCCGTCCGCCGCAGCTTCCTCGGCGCCCGGGGCGAGCACACGGTCAACTTCCTGCGCGCGCATCAGGACGACACCGTCACCGCCGAGTCGCTGCAGCGACCGAAGGAAGCCTCCACATCGCTCAGCGAGGCAACCGACCACTGGATGCAGCGGCTGTGCCCGGGTGTGAACATCGAGACGGTCGGCATCCAGGGCACCGACAGCGTCCGCCTCAGCTACGGCTTCGGCTCAGGCGTGTCGGCGTCCAACCGCTACCGGCCGACCAACGTCGGCTTCGGTCTCACGTACGCGCTGCCGGTCGTCGTCGCCTGCGTGTCCGCGCGACCCGGTTCGCTGATCCTGCTGGAGAACCCCGAGGCCCACCTCCACCCTCAGGGGCAGACCTGGCTTGCGTACCTCGCCGTCGCCGCCGTATCGGCAGGTGCGCAGGTCATCCTGGAGACGCACTCCGACCACGTACTCAACGGACTGCGCATCGCCGTCAAGGACGCCCGTATCCCGGCCTCCTCGACCGCCGTGCACTTCTTCCGCCGCAACGGGCAGACCGCCGAGGTGATCAGCCCCGCCATGGGAGCGGACGGGATGCTCACCGACTGGCCGAAGGGCTTCTTCGACGAGTGGGAGAACTCCCTGGAACAGCTCCTCGACTGACACGTGAGCTGATCCGGAGCCGGGCTCACCTTGATGATCTGACGACCGCAATGGGGGCGTAGTGCCGCTGCCGCTGTTCCTCAACGAGCTGTCCTGCGCTTCGGAGGCAGGCCCACGACGTGTTGACGAGGCCATGGCATCCTTCGTGGACACGCTCAAGCGCCTCAAATCCTGGCAGAGCCTGTCCTTGACCACACAAAGCCCTTTGCCCAGCGCCGAACTCGCCCGCGGCTACGTCTACCAGCAGTGGGTGAATGCCTCACCGCAGAATCGTGAAAGACACCGTTACCTGCTGGGCCTGCGCAGCCGGCGCTCCCCCTTCGCCCCCGTACTCGAAGAAGCCGGCCATGAACCGCCCGAGATCGAGTATCTGCACGACGGCGTACCCGCGAAGGGCATCGGCGCGGCCCATCTCATGGGCGGCCTTGCCGTCAGCCTCCCCGTGACACCGAAATGGGCGACCTCGTGGCTCGACGTCGACATCCAACGTCTCGGTGAGGATGACATCGAGTACGACAAGGACCGCGTTCGCCACTGCTCCACCCCGGGCGAGGCCGACGAACACGAGTCCTGGGTGCGCAGCACCGGCCTGCACGCTCTCACCAACCCTGCGGCGCTGCTCGCCGCCTGGGACGAGTTCTTTCCCTCCCTGGAACGGCTGCCGCGCTTCGACCGCGATCTGATGCGACTCGATCCGAAGTGGTTCCGGCCCGTTCGCGAGCTGCTCTCGGAACTTCAGGCGACGGCTGCCGACCACTGGGACCTCGACCGTTCCCCCGAACCCGACTGGCAGAACCCGCACACCACCCCCGAATCCCAGAGCCGGCGTCACCTGTGCACGTTCCCCGACCCTGCGTCGGCCGGGCAGTCCCACGTCTTCTCCTGGCACGCACGTATGACACCGGGCAAGGGAAGGCTGTATTTCCGCCTGGTGCCAGAGCGGAAGGTCTTCCGCCTCGCCTACGTGGGCCCGAAGCCGGGAAGTGACCGCGAGTCCTGACGACAGCGGGCCGCCGCCCGGCCACCGTGAGGCGCGGGGGCACTGTCGAGGCCGGTGGGGTGATGCTCCCCCCGTGCTTCGTCGTGCGCCCTGTTGTGACCAACGTCCCAGACCTCAACCTGTCTGGCATCCATGGAGTTGGGGGATATATGCGTGACGGTCTGTATGCCTGGCTGTACGACGCCGTCTCGGAGTTCGGACGCTCGTGCAAGGCGAAGCTCTCCGGCGCGGGCGGGAGCCCGGAGGCGGCCATCCGCGGCCCGCTGGAGGTGCTGCTCAAGGCGGTTGCGGAGCACCACGACCTCGGCGAGCTGACCTGGCACGACGAGGTGCGCCTGCCCGATCTCGGCGTGCGGCCCGACTACGCCTTCCGGAAGTCCGGCGACACGACCGGCTATCTGGAGGTCAAGAAGCCCGGCCTCTCCGTCGATCCGGAGACCTTCACAGGCCGTAACAAGAAGCAGTGGAACCGGCTCCGCGATCTCCCCAATCTGATCTATACGAATGGGGCGGAATGGCGGCTCTTCCGCGACGGGGTGCAGGTGGGCGAGACCGTCCACCTCACCGGCAACCTCCGGAGAGCCGGCGAGCAGCTCGCGCCCGTTGACCCGGCCGCGCTCGACGCGCTGCTGCGGACGTTCGTGGGCTGGGCCCCGCCGGCGATCGCCCACGTCCCCCGCCTCGTCGAGCACATCGCGCCGCTATGCCGCCTGCTGCGGGCCGCCGTGCGCGAGCAACTGGCGGCCGAAGCCCGGTCCACGGCAGACGAGGACGACATGCGCGCCCGTCCGTTCACCGGGCTCAAGAGCGACTGGCGCCGGCTGCTCTTCCCCTCCGCCGACGACGCCACGTTCGCCGACGGCTACGCGCAGACCATCACGTTCTCGCTCCTCCTGGCCCGTACCGAGAACATCCCCCTCACCACGGGGGATCTCCACGAGATCGGGCGGCGGCTGGATGCCGGGCACGCGCTCATGGGCAAGGCCCTGCAACTGCTGACGGACAACGTCAACGAGCGGTTCTCGGTCACCCTGGACCTGCTGACCAGGACCATCAACCGTGTCGACTGGCCCGTCATCCGCCGGGGCAACCGCGACGCGTACATGTACCTGTACGAGCACTTTCTCACCGTCTACGACGCCGAGCTGCGGCAGCGGAGCGGTTCGTACTACACGCCGCGCGACGTGGTGGACGACATGGTCCGCCTCACCGAGGAGGTGCTGCGCAGCCGGCTGGGCAAGGAGCAGGGCTTCGGCGGGGACGACGTACGCATCGTCGACCCGGCCATGGGCACGGGCACTTACCTGCACTCGATCATCGAGCGCGTGGCCGACCAGGCGGCTGCCCGCCAGGGTGAGGCGATGGCGCAGGACGCCATCGCGCGGCTCGCGCGCCGCCTGTTCGGGTTCGAGCTGCAGATGGGCCCGTACACCGTCGCCGAGCTGCGGACGTCTGACCTGCTGAAGCGGTACAAGGCCCCGCTGCCCGATCGCGGCCTCAACCTCTTCGTCACGGACACTCTGGACAACCCCTTCGTGGAGGGAGAGCAACTGGCCTCCACATACGGCATCCTCTCCGACTCCCGCAGGCGCGCGAACATCGTCAAGGGCAAGGTGCCGGTCACCGTGGTGATCGCGAACCCGCCGTACGACGACAAGGCGGAGGACCGCGGGGGATGGGTGGAGAAGCGGCCCCGTGGCAAGGAGGCGCCGCTGCTCGACGCGTTCCGGCTGGCGGGGAACGGCAGGTACGAGCATGTGCTGAAGAACATGTACATCTACTTCTGGCGCTGGGCCACGTGGAAGGTCTTCGACGCCCACGAGGAAGACCGGCACGGGGTCGTTTGCTTCATCACCCCGTCGGGCTTCTCCACCGGGCCCGGTGGACGCGGGATGCGCAGGTACTTACGGCGTACATGCGACGAGGGCTGGGTCATCAACCTGTCTCCCGAGGGCCAGCGGGCGGATGTCGGCACCCGGGTCTTCCCAAAGGTCGCGCAACCGCTGTCCATCTGCATCTTCCTGCGCCGGGCCGACGGGGACCCGCAGCGTCCGGCCCGTATCCACTACCGCTCCGTCCACGGCAGCCGAGAGGAGAAATTTCGCCAGCTCCGCGAGACCCGGCTGGACGACGACGGATGGCGCGACGTGCACGAGGAGAGCACCCGCCCGTTCACACCGGCGTCGCAGTCCGGCTGGGATGACTTCCCGGCCCTGAACGACTTGTTCCCATGGGGCAGCCCAGGGGTGAAGACGAACCGCTCGTGGGTGACGTCTCCGTCGCCTGAGACTCTGCGCCGCCGCTGGGCACGGCTGATCCGTGAGGACGACCCGGCCGTCAAGGCAGAGTTGTTCAAGGAGACCCGTGACCGAGAACTCCCCATGCGGAAGAGTCCGCTCCCTGGTCGCCCGTCCCACCACCTTTCCTTGGCTGAGGAGATCACCGCCGTACCCGAGCTGATACGCGTGGCCCTGCGCAGCCTCGACCGGCAGCGGCTGATAGCCGACAACCGGGTCATCGATTTCGCGCGTCCCGACCTGTGGGAAGCCCGGGTGGAGGGCCAGCTTTTCCTCAATCAACAATCTTCACATCCGATAGCGACTGGCCCTGCGGTGATGGCCACCGCACTTATCCCGGACACCGACCATTTCAACGGGCGAGGAGGGAGAACCATGCCGCTGCTGCACCCCGACGGTTCGCCCAACGTCCCCGCCGGACTGCTCCCGCACCTCACCGGTCGTCTCGGGACGGAAGACCTCACGGTGTCCGACCTGGCCGCCTACACCGTCGCCGTGGCCGGGCACACCCTCTTCACCGAGCAGTTCACGGAAGAGCTTCTCACCCCTGGTGTGCGTGTGCCGCTCACCCGGAACCCGGAGATCTGGCAAAGGGCCGTCGACCTCGGTGCCCAGGTCCTCTGGGCCATGACGTATGGGGAGCGCTTTGCGCACGGGATGGACGTTCCCCGGGCAGGTGTCGTCGAGTTCGGCACAGGTGACCCCCGGCAGGTCGGTTACCTCACCCATATCGGCCCCGACGTTCCAGACACGCTGCGCTACGACACCGGAACGCAGACCCTCCTCGTCGGCCAGGGCGCCTTCGGGCCCGTCCCGCCGGGCGTGTGGACCTTCGACGTCGGCGGCATGCGCGTCGTACGCCATTGGTTCGGCTATCGCAAGTCCTCTCCCCACAGCAAGAAGACGAGTCCGCTCGACGACATCCACGTCGATCACTGGCCGGAGGAATGGACCATCGAGCTGATCGAGCTTCTCTCCGTGCTCCGCCGCCTGGATGATCTGATCCCGGCCCAGCGGGAGTTGCTCGCCGAAGTCCTGGCCGGTCCGGTGGTGACCGAGCACGACCTGAAGAGCGCCAGCGTGCTGCCGGTCCACGACACCGCGCGCAAGGCTCGGCGCCCCCTCGCGGACGGGCTGTTCGGGCATCCTGACGCGGGGTGAGCAGTTGGAGGGCGATCGGTTCAGGCGAGCCAGGCGACCGCTTGATCTAGGGAGAATTCACCCTGCGCCAGTTTCCGCAACGCATACGGAATGCGGTCCCGAGCCGACCCCGAAGCGAGCCCGGCCTCCACGGCGTCGGCGAAGGCTGACACCTCGGCCAGCCGCCTCTCGGCCGCCTCGTGCTCAGCACGGTGGTAGACGGCGGCTCCGAGCGTCGTGATCGAGAGCAGTCCGCCCGCGTCCGAGATCAGCTTCATCCACAGCAGGTCCGGCACATCGGCCGCGACCTGCTGTGGGTCGAGTCCGCGGGCAGCGGCGCCATGAGGTTCACGGCTCGGCACGGGGAGGGTGCTCCGCACCAGCTCGGCCAGGAGCCGGTGCTGCGTGGAGGTCAGGTCGAAGTGGGGGACGGACATGCGCAATGCCTAGCACAGAAGCGCCGTGGCGCCCGCGGATGGCGTGTCTCACGGCGGAATCCCCTCATCGCCCGGCACGGTGCCGGTCTCCGGCACCCGCAGCAGGAACGGGCTCGGGGTGCCGTGGGGAGACCATCAGCGCCTCCCGGGCCCTGGTGCACGCGACGAAGAGAAGGCTGAGTTCGGTCAGCAGGTCCTCCTTGCGTTGCTGCGGATCGACCTCCTCCGGGGTGAGGGCGCTGCGCATGGGCAGCACGCCGTCGTTGACCCCTGCCACGGCCATGCAGCGGAACTCCAGCCCCTTCATGCGGTGCATCGTCGCGACACGCACCCCCTCCTCCCCCCGGCTGTCCGTACCCGGGCCGGGGCCGAGCACCCTGACAGGGATGTCCGCGCGCTTCAGCGCCCGTTCGAGGTCGCGGCCGAGCTGCAGGAAGCGGACGGCGACGCCGATCTCCGCCGGCTCCACGCCCTGTGCGAGCCATGCACCGATCTGGTGGGTGACGGCGGCCAGTTCCTCCGCTTTCGATGTGGTGCGCGACAGCCGGGGCGGCTCGCCGTGCACGTCCGAGCGGTAGCCGGCAAAGGTCTCGGCGCCGCCGTCCATGTCGTCCATGACCTCGCCGGCGAGCAGGCCGACCGCCCAGGTCAGGATCTCGCCCGTGGTGCGGTAGTTGATGCGCAGGCGGGTGGAGCGGCCCGTGACGCCGATGCCGAGGCTGCGCAGCGACACTTTGTTGCCGTAGATGCGCTGGTGCGGGTCGCCGGTGAGGAAGAGGTCGTCGGGCCCGGGCGCGACGAGGGCGCGCAGGAAGCGCCACTGCGCCGGGTGCAGATCCTGGGCCTCGTCGACGATGACGTGGCGGTACGGGCGGGGTGTGTCCGTGGCGTCCAGGGCACGCGCCGCCTCGGCGCAGACCTGCAGGAAAGTCCGCTCGCCCGCGGCCCGCAGCTCCTCGGTGAACGCGCTGACGACCCGCCAGACGTGAGCGCGCTTGAGCGGTCCGAGGGGGGTGCCGCGACCGGCGCGTGCGGCTTTCAGGTAGTCCTCGGCCGAGCTGATGTCCTGGGCGAGTACGACGTGGCGCCACTCCTGGTCCAGAAAGGAGTCAGTGACGTCGAGGTCCAGGCGCCGGGCGATGCGGTCCCAGCGTATGAGGAGGTCCCGCCGGTCGGCCACGATCTTTATCGGGCTGCCGCCGAGCCGCTCGCGCAGGATGTGGTTGGCCAGCGCATCGACGTTGGTGACGTGCACTTTCGCCCGCACGACCGGATCGGGGACCAGGATCTCCAGGCTGCGTTGCAGGTCCGCGGCGAGGTCCCGGGTGTACGTGGTGAGCAGCACGCTGCCGTCGGCGGCGTCCGCCGGCAGCCGCCGGGCCAGGTGCAGCGCCCGGTGGAGAGCGACCACGGTCTTGCCCGTGCCGGGTCCGCCACTGACCCGGGCGGGGCCGGAGAAGGAACGCCGGTAGGCGACGCGGTGCTGACTGGGGTGGAGGAAGACGCGCCAGGCGTCGAAGGGGCGGGAGAGGATGTCGGTCAGCTCGTCGGGGCCGGAGACGAGGGCGATGCGGCCGCGGGAGCGGGACATGGCGGCGGTCAGGTCCTCCGGCGGGGCCGGCCGGCCGCCCCGCTCGGCGGGCAGGGGCTCGCCGGACAGCTGGGCCTGGACGACCTCGCGCCATACTTCCTCCGGGGCCAGCCCGGCGGCGAGTCCTGCCAGCACGTCGTACTGCTGCTCCGGCAGGTACGTGCGCAATCCGTCCAGCTGCGCCTCGTCCGTGAACGCCCTGACGACGGGGAGCACGTTGGCGTCCACCCCCAGCCGGGTCAGGTCGGTGTCGGAGACGTGGGCGAACAGCCGCGGCTTCTCCGGTGCGGCCTCGGCGAGGGTGCGGAAACCGGCCGTGGCGCGCTCCAGGGTGTCGTCGTCCCGCAGTTCGATGCCCTGGGTGGCGCTGTTGAGGGTGGCCCGGCGCCGTACCGCCCAGTCGATGGCGTCGTCGTGCGGCAGGACCTTGAGGAGCAGATAAGCGTCGCCCGATGCGGGCGCGAGGACCACGCCGCGCCAGAACTTGTCGACCCGGATGGTGCGGATACGGTCGTCCCGGGCTCCCGTCAGCTTCTCCAGATGGAGCCCGGCGTGGTGGTGCTGCCGGAACTTGTCGAACACCTCGGTCACCCGCCTCTGGACGGGCCTCTCCAGCGCCGCGAACTCCATCAGGAAGTCCCTGTGCAACCCCAGCGTCGCCATCGGGGTCCTCACTTGTGGTCGAGCCGATGTGAAGTGCGATGCTACCGAGGGCAAGTCGCCGGCGGTGCATCTCCCGGAATCATATTGTGAACGCTGTCAACGGATGCAATACTCTCGTCGCAAGACAGCCCCGGGCACGGCCGAGAGCCGGAAGCACCGCCCCGCCCGGGGCGAAGCCATCCCGAGAGGGGCGATCGCCCATGTCACCTCCGCCCACCCCGGCCCCGACCGTGCCGCACCCCCTCGACGACGTGCCCCTGGACCTCCTGCCCGGCACGTCGTACGAGGTGCGCGACGCTCTCGGCCGCTACATCAGCCGGGATCTGCTGGGGCCCTGGGACGGGGAGAACGAGAAGCTTCCGTACCGATCGGCCGGACCGCAGGACCGCTACCTCGTCGGCATGCTGGGCCCGCGCGTCAGTGACGCCCACACCAGCCGGGAGCTGCGCCGAAGCGCCGCCCAGGCGGCGGAGGTCGAGCCGGGCAGCGACGCCGACGGCCGGGAGGCCGAGCCGGCGGACCGGCTCACACCGCAGGCCGCGGGACGCATGTGGGCGTCCTCGATGGGGCTGTCGTTCGTGGTGCCCGCCTCCATCGGGACCCTCACCGTCAGGGCCTCCTGGGGGCGCTACGCGCGGACCGAGGCGGTCAATGACGAGGGCCGGCCGGTCAGCGTGTGGGGCCGGGAGCAGGTGGACCGCGAGTGCGACATCGACGTCACATCCCCCGGCGACCACGGGCGGGCGCTCGACGGTGACGCCTCGCAGGACCCGGACGCTCCCTGCATCCGGCTCGACGTCCAGGTGCGCCGCCGGCAGGTCGGCGCCGACGGCGAGGACCTGCGCGTGCTGGAGGTCGCGCTCGTCAACGCGCTGCCCGAGGCCCGGGAACTGCGCGACGCGAACTGGCTCTTCCAGACCCGGCTGGAGGTCACCGCGTTTCCCGACGAGCGGGCGGCGGTCTTCCTGCCCATCGACGACCCGCTGGGCCCGGGCTCGGGGCCCGCCCCCGACGACCCGGAGGAGCGACGCCTGCGGCTGCTGTACCGCGACAGCCTGCGCCACGCCCTCGGCCGGAACGTGGCCGTCCATGCCCACGTGCGCGCCGGGGAACGACGGGCGCACAAGCTGGAGACCACCTGGCTGCCCGAGTACGACGTGCCCGTCACCACCGCGCCAAGACCGAAGGACCAGAAGCTGCTGGCCGGGCTGGAGCTCGGCATGGACGAGCTGGCGGAGCTCGCGGTCCCGGACCGCAGCGGTGAACTGGCCGCGGCCCTCGCCCCGCTCGCAGACGGCTACCACCAGTGGCTGCAGGAGCAGCGGAACAAAGCCCAGAGCCTCCCCGACGGCCTGCGGAAGACGGCCGAGGAAGCCGTCGAGGAAGCCGAGGAGATCTGCCACCGGATCACGCTGGGCATCGACCACCTGCGTGCGGACCCGACCGCGCTGGAGGCGTTCCGTTTCGCCAACCGGGCGATGGCGCTGCAGCGCCGCAACACCTCGATCGCCGCCCTGCGGGCCGGCCGGGAGGACGACCCGGCCTCGTACGGCGAGGTGCGTGCACAGGTGTACGGCGAGAACGAGGCCGACGACGCGGCCCGCGCCGCCGCGCGGAGGGCCGGGGCCAGCTGGCGGCCGTTCCAGCTTGCGTTCGTGCTCCTCAACGTGGCTTCACTGGCGCAGCCGGGGCACGAGCACCGCGGCACCACCCGTGAGGCCGTGGTGGACCTGCTGTTCTTCCCGACAGGTGGCGGCAAGACCGAGGCGTACCTGGGCCTCGCCGCCCTCACGTTCGCACTGCGCCGCCTGCAGGGGACGGTCGGCACCGGCGCGGACGCCCACAGCGGGGCCGCGGGCGTGGCCGTGCTGATGCGGTACACCCTGCGGCTGCTGACGGCCCAGCAGTTCCAGCGCGCCGCCGCCCTGGTGTGCGCCACCGAGGTGTTGCGTCGGGAGGCCGTGGCATCGGGCGACGAGCGATGGGGCACCACCCCGTTCCGTATCGGCCTGTGGGTGGGCACCTCGGTGTCGCCGAACTGGTTCGGTGAGGCCCGGGAGCAGATCGCCGGGGCGGTGGACTCGGCCGACGACAAACACGCCCGTGTCATCCAGGTGCTCAGCTGCCCCTGGTGCGGTCAAGGGCTGAGCGCGCACCGCAACATGGACGCGGACGAGGGCCGGCGCCGGGTGCTGCTGTACTGCCCGCGCGGGGAGGGCGAGGACCGCTGCCCCTTCTCCCGACTCGCCGCGCCGGGGGAGGGCATCCCGGTGCTGACGGTTGACGAGGAGATCTACCGGCTCGCTCCGGCCATGCTGATCGCCACCGTCGACAAGCTCGCCCAACTCCCCTGGAACGGCTACGCGGGGCTGCTCTTCGGCCGCGTCACCGAGTGGTGCCCCCGCCACGGCTTCCGGCACCCCGACCTGGACGCCGAAACCGGCTGCGGCAGCCGGCACAACGCGAAGGGCACGCTGCGCGCCGTCCGGTCCCAGCACGTGCCGCGGCTGCGCCCGCCGGACCTCATCATCCAGGACGAGCTGCACCTCATCTCCGGTGCGCTGGGCACGACGGTGGGTCTGTTCGAGGCGGCGGTGGACCAGCTGTGCGGCTGGAGCTTCAGCTCCGCGGACGGCAACCGCCACGAGGTGGGACCCAAGATCGTCGCCTCCACCGCGACCACGAAGCGCGCGGCCGACCAGGTACGCGGCGTCTTCGGCCGCAAGGTAGCCGTCTTCCCGCCGCAGGTGCTGGACGTCGGCGACACGTTCTTCTCCCGCCGGGTCGATCTGAGCAGCGGCCATCCGGGCCGCCGCTATCTGGGAGTGTGCGCCCACGGGACTCGCCTGAAGGCGGCCGAGATCCGTGTCGCCGAGATCATGCTGCTCGCCGGGCAGCAACTCTTCGACACGTACGGCGAGCCGGCCGATCCGTACATGACGCTGGTCGGGTACTTCAACGCCACGCGCGAGCTGGCCGGCATGCGGCGCTATCTGGACGACGACATCACCACCAGGGTGCGGCGGAACGGCTCCCGCAAGGGACACGAGCCCATTGCCGACCGCCTGGTGGGGACCGAGATGCTGAACATCCAGGAACTCACCTCCCGGATCTCCTCCGCCGACATCGGTGCCACCCTCAAGCGCCTGGAGACGGGGTTCGCCCCCGAGTGGCACACCTCGAAGCGGCGGCGGGCGCTGCGGGCGGAATGGGCGGAGGCCTACCGTGACAAGCGCGACCCGCGGGTCGACCCGCCCAGGAGGGCCCAACAGCCCGTGGACGCGGTGCTGGCCACCTCGATGCTGCAGGTCGGCGTCGACGTCTCGCGGTTCGGGCTGATGCTCGTCGTCGGCCAGCCGAAGAACACGGCGGAGTACATCCAGGCGTCGTCCCGCGTCGGCCGCGACGTCCGCCGACCCGGTCTCGTCGTCACCCTCTACAACTGGTCCCGGCCCCGCGACCTCGCCCACTTCGAGGACTTCGAACACTACCACGCCACCTTCTACCGCCAGGTTGAGGCGCTGTCCGTGACCCCGTTCACCCGCCGTGCGCTGGACCGGGGCACCGCTGCCGTCTACGTGGCGGCCTTGCGGCAGGCGGCGTACGAGCACTCCCGCAACACCGACGCCCACACCCTCGACCTGGACGGCGACGTGGCCGCCGAGGTGGAGCGGCGGCTGCTGGAGCGGGCCGAGATCGTCGGCGGCGACCGGGCACGTGGCTACCTCAGCGAGCGCATCGACACCCTGAAGGACCGGTGGGCGGAGCAGCGCGAGGGCGCCAGCGCGCTGCTCGGCTACCGCAAGGAGAAGAAGGACAACATCCTGGTCTCCGGGCTCCTCAACCGGGCTGACGGCGGCAGGTGGGACGAACTGACCGTCCCGATGTCGATGCGCGAGACGGAGAACGAGATCAACCTGCTGTTCGCAGGCGCCGGATCCCTGGTCGACCAGCCGTCGGGCAGCGGCCCGGCCTGGGTCTTCGGCCCGGTCCCCGGGGACGCGGACACCGGCGCCGGATCCGCCGACGCCGCCGTGGACAGCGACGAGCTCGGCCCCGCTCCGGTGGCAGGAAAGGAACGGCGATGACCGGCTTCTACAACCGCCGGGTCGGCTCCGTCCGCCCCAGCCACCTGATGTTCACGGCCGGCATCGGCTCCCTCGTCGACCTGCCCAACTTCTCCGTGCTGATCAAAGGCCTGGAGTTCTGGAACTACCAGGGACTGGCCGGGTACGCCATCGACGAGCCGAGGTTGCGAACCGCCGTCAACCGCTCCCTGCAGCTCTACGGCAACGCGCAGATCACCGAACTCCGCGCCGCGCCCTGGGCCGAGGGCGCGGACAGCCGGCCCAGGGACTGGCCGGCGCAGAACGTGGGAGTGCCCGTCACTCCCTTCCCGCAGTGGCTGCGCTGCACCGCCTGCAACCTCCTCGCGGCCATCGACTCCGACGCCTTCGAGTTCCGCAACAGCAACCCGCATGCGGCGCACGAGGCGAAGTTCGTCCACGAGTGCCGCAGAGGGCGCGCGCGACCGCTCGCCGTCGCGGCCCGCTTCACCCTGGCCTGCACGGCTGGACACCTCGACGAGTTCCCGTACATTTCCTTCGTGCACCGCGGCGGCGACTGCTCCAAGGCGCCGCGGCCTCAGTTGCGGATGCGCGACCACGGCGGTAACCAGGCGGCGAACGTCACCATCGAATGCGTCAGCTGCAAGAAGGAACGGAACATCCGCGACGCCATGGGCGAACGCGGCCTGGTGAATCTGCCGCGCTGCCGGGGACGCCACGCCCACCTGGGCACCTTCGCGGACCAGGGATGCGACCGGGAGGCGACGCTCATGGTTGCGGGAGCTTCTAACCAGTGGTTCCCCGTCACCCTCAGTGCCCTCGCCCTGCCACCGGACCGGTCCGCCGACGCGGCCGAACTGGTGGAGGAGCGCTGGGCCGAGTTGCAGAACGTCACCACACGGGAGCACTACGACCTGGTATCCGCTCTCCCCGGATACGGCTACCTCAAGGAGTACGACGCCCAGGACATCGTCGCCGCCGTCGAGGCCCGGAAAGCCGCCGAGGTCGGCCAGGTCCCCGACGGGCCTGCCGCGCCCGTCGACCTGCTCACTCCTGAGTGGGCCGTGCTTGCCTCGGCCAGTCCGCCGCAGGCCACCACGGACTTCGCCATGCGCGAGGTTGCCGTTCCGCAGGCTCTGGCAGGCCTGTTCTCCCACATCCGCCAGGTCGAGCGGCTCCGGGAGGTGCGCGCCCTTACCGCCTTCACCCGTCTCGACGCGCCCGACCGGGAGACACCCGATATCGCCGACGAGGTGAGGCTGTTCCGCAGTTCTCCGGGCTGGGTGCCGGCGAGCGAAGTGCGGGGCGAGGGAATCTTTCTGCGCGTGCGGCAGGACCTGCTGGCCGACTGGGTGGCGCGCGTCGAGAAGGCCCCGGCGATGGCGGCCCACCGCGACGCCTTCGCCCGCTTCCGCAGGAACCGGAAGTCCGACCGGATCACCGGGGACTTCGAGCCGATGGCCGGCTGGCCCGGCGAGTCGTATCTCGCCCTGCACACCCTCTCGCACGCGCTGATCCGCACCATTGCGCTGGAATGCGGGTACAACTCCGCCAGTCTGGCGGAACGCATCTATGCCGGCACGGACGAGGGGCCGCGCAGCGGCATTCTCATCTACACGGCGGCGCCGGATTCGGAAGGCACTCTGGGCGGGCTGGTCTCCCTCGCCGAGAGCCCGCACTTCGAGCGCATCGTGCGGCGCGCGCTGCGGGACGCGGCGCACTGCTCCTCCGATCCGTTGTGCGCGGAACGACTGCCGAAGAAGCCCGCCGACTATCTGCACGGGGCCGCCTGCCATGTCTGTCTGTTCATCTCGGAAACCACCTGCGAACGCGGCAACCGCTTCCTCGACCGCCGCTTCCTCGTGCCCCTTGGGAGCGACACCGACCGGGTGCTGACACCGACCGATCTGCTCCAGTGAGCCGCCGTCTGTTCGAAGCCGCGGCGGCGGACGCCGCCGCGGTCCTCGGTACCGTTCGCACGATCGATCTCGCCGGACTGCTGGCCCGCCACCGTGGTCTGGAACACGTCCTGCTGGCGCTGCAGGATTCCACTGCCACGGAGACGGTGACGGCGCTGTATGCCGCGGTGGAGCAGGATCGTGTGCCGTACGCCGAGGCCGCCGCCTACCTGCGCGGCTTCGTCGCCGGGGCGTCGCGGAACGCGGGCGAGATAGAGGCCCGCACCTTCTGGAGTGGCCCGGCTACTCCTGCTGTACCCGCCAGGGCTGCGGCCCAGGTGCTGATACAGGTGGTGCGCGAGGCACACGCCGAACTCTTGGCCATGACCTACTCCGCCCGTGCCTATCGACCGCTTGTCGACGCCCTCCGTGACGCTGTGGCCAGAGGGGTCGACATTCATGTCGTTGTCGAGACCTTGGCGGGCGCCCGGGGCCTCCTCAGCGGAGGGGAGCCCGCCGAGGCGTTCACTGCGATCTCCCGTGTGAAGCTGTGGCACTGGCCGATGGACCAGCGCCGTCACCGGCACAGCCTTCAGCACGCGAAACTCGCCGTCGCCGATGGCGCCCTCCTGTGGCTCGGCAGTGCGAACCTGACCGAGTCGGGCGTACGGCGGAACCTGGAGGCAGGGCTCCTCGTCCGCGGCGGATCGGCGCCCCAGCGTGCCGCAGAACACGTTCGAGACCTCCAGCGCAGGGGTGTGCTGCAACGTCTTGATCACCACGGCTGATCACGAGAGTGGCTCACCCATGATGTGGTGCGCCGACCGCACCTCAACTTCCGTTGCACACAGGCACGTTGCGGCCAGCTGAGCGAGCCTTCCCGGTGTTGGCGGGCGGCCTTCGCGATGGCTGGACGGGAGGAGCCTCGTGCGATGCACACATCACACCATCACCCGATCGCACTCGCCGCGGCGCAAGGGCGGACCTCTGAAGGAATATGTTCAATCTCGAACGGATTTTGTCAATTTCACCCGTCTTTGCAACTATCAATCGGTGGCGATGAGGAAGATTGGCAATATACCTACCCTTGGGCTGGGTGGACCTGCATGGCGACATATTCTGCCAGCCCTTGGAGGGCCAACTTTGGAGGTGGATGTGTCAGACGTATTCGATTTGGTGGCGGCGCACGTTCGTGGCGCCTGCGGTGAAGATCCAATTTGCGTTCACGTGGACGACGTGCAGGGGTGTCAAGTCAGACGGCACCCGAACTATGCAAAATTTCACTCCCAGGCTGTAGCCGCACGAGGGGGGTCTAGAAGATCTCACCTCTGGGAGTCCATGGTCTCCATGGGGCGCATGTCGGACATGCGTGGCGACGGGAAGTGGCGCATTATTGTTATGGACTGTCTTATACCCTCTCTCCGGGCGCGCTCGTGGATGATCTCCAGAGATTTTTATCGCGATTTAGAAGATGTTCGATCGGACATGTTCGAAGCCGCTTTAGACGCCTGGGAAGAAACAGCTAAGGGCGTTCCTCCTCGAGATGTTCCAGAGCTGATGGTGAAAGCAGCTATGCGCGTTGCCTATCAACGTGCAAACGGCCATAAAAATGAAAGTTCAGCCAGTGATCTAGAGGCCTTGCTGGCATACGAGGAACCATTTCCAGATCCCCCTGTCAAGGCATCGTCGATCATTCACAGTGCCGATCCGAGGGATCCTGCCGTCGCGGAGCAGCTCCGAGGTGAGCGTACCGGTGCACTATGGCACACGTATGGCCTGGACGGCATATTTGGTCGCCACCATGAGGAGCTTCGTGCGGGGCGCAAATCTGGCTTGCGGACCGTAGCTGCGTCGGATGCGATGCTGGCTCGCACGTTCGTCGCGGGCTGCAACTACTATTACTACGCATCTGACATATATCCCAGATTTGTTGACCTTCCGGCCGCTGCCAAGGCGCTGGGGATCGCTAAATCAACTGCTTACCGAATGGTCAGGGCGGGGACTTTTCCTTGTCCGCCGATACGTATGGGGGGTAGTTACCAGGTGCTCACTCATGCTTTAATGCATTCCCTGTCCATTCCGGATATTGTCGTTCACGCGGATGACGTGGAAAACGGGGCGGCTCACGCCGGCGGATACGGCTGAGGATGCAATCAGAGGTGGGTCGGTTTCGAGATCGTCAGTACGGTGAAGCAGGCACAAGGAGCCCGTGTGCTTCGTCACCGAAGGCATCGGCCTGTGCCAGCGCCGCGGCGGACCGGTGGAAGCCATCCGGCCCGGCGACCGGGTCCTGTTCGAAGCGGATGAAGAGCACTGGCACGGCGCCGCCCCGAATCGGGTGATCGTCCACCTCGCCATCAACGAAGGCGACGCCGACCACGACGTCGTGCACTGGCTGGACCCCGTCACCGACGAGGAATACACCGCAGCACCGGCCACCGGCTGAACCGTAGCGCCAGCCCGCCACGGCCCGCAGACGGTCCCCCCCGGGGACCACCGCGCGCGGTGTGGCACCGGGCCGCCCCGCCGAATAAGGAGAGCCACGACGATGCTCCGCTCCTGACCAGACCCTCGGCCATACGGAGACCGTCCGCGACCTCGGCGGTGCCGGAGCGCGCCCGGGTGCCCGTGCGCTGCGGCAGGGCGGTTTCGGAATCGGGCACGAGCGTCCGGATCATGGGCGGGGCCTCGACGCCGCGCCGCGCCCGGCCGGCGCGCCCGTCACGCCCGCGGCGGCTGCTCAGCGCTCGGCTACCGGCTACACCGCCGGCGAGGGGACGGTCCTGTTCGCCCTGACGGCCGCCGCCTCCGGGGCCTCCGGTGACTTCTCCGCCACCCCGCTGTCGCCGTCGGGCAAGTGGAGCGCCGGGGGCTCCTCCGGCGGCTTCTCCTGGTCGTACGGGCTGGATGTGCCCGAGATAGCGGGCGACGGAACCCGGGTCGAGTTGAGGTCCTCGTCCAAGCGGGCCAACGGTGACAACAACAACGAGTACTGGCGCGTCACCGCGCCCGACGGGGTGCGCTACTACTTCGGCGCCCACCGGCTGCCGGGCTGGCAGGACGGCGACGCCCGGACGCAGTCGGTGTGGACGGTGCCGGTCTTCGGCAACCATTCCGGGGAGCCGTGCCACGCCACCGCGTTCAAGGACTCCTGGTGCCAGCAGGCATGGCGCTGGAACCTCGACTACGTCATCGATCCGCACGGTCAGGCCCTGACGTACTACTGGGGCAAGGAACACAACCACTACGGGCTCAACGTCAACGACGCCACCGGCAAGGCCACGGACACCCGCTTCAACCGCGGCGGCCACCTGAAGCGTATCGACTACGGCCTGGACGGCGACGCGCTCTACGCCACCAACGGCGCCCAGGCCCGGGTCGAGTTCACCGTGTCGGAGCGCTGCCTGCCCACCGACGCCTTCGACTGCGCCGCGAGCAAGCTCAACGCGGCCAACGCCAAGCACTGGCCCGACGTCCCGTACGACCAGTTGTGCGGGTCGGGGCAGGAGTGCAAGACGTACTCGCCGTCGTTCTTCTCCCGTAAGCGCCTCACGGGCGTCACCACCAAGGTGCGGGTCGGCGGCTCGTACAAGCCCGTCGACTCCTGGAAGCTGGAGCACAGCTTCCCCGCCACCGGCGACGGCTCCGACCGGGCGCTGTGGCTGAAGTCCGTCCAGCGCACCGGCCACACCGCCGGCAGCGACATATCCCTGCCCGCCGTCACCTTCTCCGGGCAGATGCTGAAGAACCGCGTGGAGAACGCGGTCGACGAGGTACCGCCGCTGAACCGCTACCGGGTCTACGGCATCAAGACCGAGACCGGCGGCACCATCGGCGTCACCTACTCGGCCGAGGACTGCACCGCCGGCAGTCTGCCCGACCCGGCGACCAACACCAAGCGCTGCTACCCCGTGTACTGGTCGCCCCCGGACGCACCCGCCCCGGACTTCGAGCCCTACCGCGACTGGTTCCACACCTACGTCGCCACCCAGGTCCTGGAGTCCGACGACGTCGCCGGCGCGCCGGTCAAGACCACCTCGTACGACTACCTGGGCGGTCTGGCGTGGGCCAAGGACACCGACGAGCTGACCAAGGCCAAGCTCCGCACCTACTCCGAGCGGCGCGGCTACTCCCGCGTCCGTACCCGCGTCGGTGCCGGCGGCGAGACGAAGTCGCTCGCCGAGAGCCGCTACTTCCGCGGTATCGACGGCGCGAACGTCCCCGACTCCGAGGGCGGCAGCGTCACCGACCGCGAGGCGTTCGCGGGCATGGTCCGCGAGGAGATCAGCTACGAACATGACGGCGGCGGCATCATCGAGGCCACCGCCTACACCCCGTGGCGCTCGCCGGCCACCGCCACCCACGCCCGAGACGGACTGCCGGACCAGAGCGCCCGCTACACCGGCGTCCAGACCGAGGCCACACGCGAACTGAAGAAGGACGGCACCTGGCGCCGCACCGCCACCGAGCGCACCTTCGACTCGTACGGCATGGTCAAGACCGCCTCCGAGACCGGTGACACGGGCAAGACCGGCGACGAGCGCTGCACCACCACCTCGTACGCGCGCAGCACGGGCGCGAACTTCGTCGAGGCCATCGCCGAGGAGAAGACCGTCGCCACCACGTGCGACGCCACTCCGACGCTGCCGAGAGACCTGGTGTCCCTCAAGCGCACGTACTACGACGGATCCACCACCCTCGGCCAGGGCCCCACCAAGGGCGACATCACCCGCATCGACGAGCAGGACAAGGCCGGCACCGGCACCCAGACCGTCGCCACCGCCACTTTCGACACCCACGGCCGCCCGCTCACCCAGACCGACGTACGCGGTAAGACGACCACCACGGCGTACACACCCGCGACCGGCGCGGCACCGACGAAGACGGTGGTGACCAACCCGCTCGGCCACACGCAGACCACCGTGACCGACGCGCGCCGCGGCATCCCCACCAGGACCGTCGACGCCGCGGGCGCCCGTACCGACGCCGACTACGACGCCCTCGGACGGCTGGTCAAGGTGTGGCAGCCCGGCTGGGCCAAGGCCGACTACCCCTCGGCCCCGTCCGCGCACTACAGCTATTCGGTCTCCAAGACCGCGCCCGCCGCGATCGCCACCAGGACCATCCAGCCGGACGGCACCTACACCACGAGTTACACGCTCTACGACGGCCTGCTGCGCGAACGTGAAACACAAGCCCCCGCGCCGGGCGGCGGCCGCGTCATCACCGAGACGCTGTACGACACCCGCGGCCTGGAAACCAAGATCTACCATGCCTACCGCGCCACCGGTGATCCGTCCGCGACCCTGGTCGAAGCCGCGGACAACACGGTGCCGAACATGACCGAGAACATCCACGACGGTTCCGGCCGCGTCACCGCCGCCATCTCGCGGAAGTTCGGCGACGAGACCAAGCGCACCACCACCGCCTACAGCGCCGACCAGACCACCGTCGTCCCGCCCGACGGCGGCACCGCCACCACCGAGATCACCGACGCCCGCGGCAACACCGTCGAACGCCGCCAGTACACCAACGCCGCCCGCACCACCCACCAGAGCACCGTCTACGCCTACGACAAGCACGACCAGCTGGCGAAGATGACCGACCCCGCCGGAAACGTCTGGACCTGGACCCGCGACGCCCGCGGCAACGTCACCGAGGCGAAGGACCCCGACAAGGGCACCTCCACCACCACCTACAACGCCGCCGACCAGCCCGCCACGGTCACCGACGCCCGCGGCGTCACCCTGGCCACGAGCTACGACGCCCTCGGCCGGCCGACCACCGTCAAGAAGGGCGAACAGACCCGCGCCGAATGGGTCTACGACACCCTCGCCAAGGGCCAGCTCACCTCCACCACCCGCATCCACGACGGCAGCCGCTACACCACCGCCGTCGAGGGCTACAACGCCCGCATCCAGCCCACCGCCACCACCGTCACCGTCCCCGACGCCGCCGGAGCGCTCGCCGGCACGTACCGCATCGGCTACACCTACGACCCCGAGACCGGCAAGCGCACCTCGATCAGCCAACCGGGCATCGGCGGACTGCCGAGCGAGCGGACGGCGACCGAATACAACTCCCTGGGCCTGCCCACCGCCACCAGCAGCGGCGGCGTCGCCCTGGTCTCCCAGGTCTCCTACGACAGCTTCGCCCGCCCGGTACGCACCGAGTACGGCACCGGCGAGCGCAAGCTGTACCGCACGCACGAGTACGACGAGCACACCGGCGACCTCACCCGCCAGGTCACCGACCGCACCACCGCCCCCCAGCGCCTGGACGACGTGCGCTACACCCGCGACGACGCCGGCAACATCACCTCCCAGACCACCACCAGCGGCCAGGACGCACAGCAGACCACCGACCGCCAGTGCTACGCCACCGACGCCCTGCGCCGCCTGACCGACGCCTGGACCACCACCGCCGACACCTGCACCAACGAACCCGACCCCGCCGTGGTCGGCGGCGGCCCGGAAGCGTACTGGCACTCCTACACCTACGACGCCGTCGGCAACCGCACCACCGAAACCCAGCACGCCGTCGCCGGCACCGCCACCGACCAGGACGTCACCCGCACCTACACCCAGCCCGCCCCCGGCCAGCCCCGCCCCCACAGCACCACCCGCGTCGACACCGCGGGCGGCGCGGAGGACGGCACCAGCGAAACCCTCGACTACGACGCCACCGGCAACATGACCACCCGCACCGGCGGCACCGCCGACCAGACCTACACCTGGGACGACGAAGGCCACCTCGCCACCGCCACCGAAGCCGGCACCACCACCGACTACGTCTACGACACCGACGGCAACCGCCTCCTGGCCACGGGCAGCGACGACACGGCCACCCTCTACCTGCCCGAAGGCAACGAACTCCACCTCAACCCCGACGGCACCGTCACCGGCACCCGCTACTACACCCACGACGGCGAAACCGTCGCCGTCCGCACCCCCGACAGCCCCGTGCACTTCCTGGTCTCCGACCACCAGGGCACCGCCATGCTCGCCGTCTCCCTCGCCGCCGGCCAGGCCGTCATCCGCCGCAAACAACTCCCCTTCGGCGCCCCCCGCCCCACCACCCCCAGCGGCACCGAACCCGACTTCCCCGGCACCAGGGGCTTCGTCGGCGGCACCCTCGACGACACCGGCCTGACCCACATAGGCGCCCGCGAATACGACCCCGCCCTTGGCGCCTTCATCTCCCCCGACCCCCTCCTCGACCCCGCCAACCCCCTCCAGGCCAACGCCTACGCCTACGCCAACAACACCCCCGTCACCGCATCCGACCCCACCGGTGAGATGCTCTACGACGAAGTCACCAAGAAGGGATTCGGCAACAACAAGGTCCGCAAAAGCTGGTACCGCAACCAGGGCTACACCAACAGCCGAGGCCACACCACCAGCAAATACCGCACCCTCGTCCGCCACAACACCCGCAGCTTCAACTCCTACTGGCGGCAAGTCCGGGTGGCCGCAGCCGTCCGGCAGGCGGAAAATGCAGCGCAGAGAAAGATCCAAGAAGCGACACGAAGGCTGCAACGGAATATACAAACCATCCTAGGCGGTATCTCGCTGCAAGAACAGCTAGACCAGGCGATGTCATCGCCCGAATTCACCGACGAAATGTACCAACAATTCGAGGAATTGGTTGAATCGGATCCTTGCGAAAACTCTTATGCCCGCAAAAGCGGGGCCTGCGGGGTGCGTGGAGGGGACGGTCCTGGAACAAACTTCGTCCGGAACGGCACATCCGGAGTGACGTTCTGTCTGGCTCTGTGCGTGGGATACACCTATGCCGGTGATGGTCATGGGTATTTGTCTGTAGGTGCATTGGGTTTCGGAGGGTTTGGTAGAGCGGCAGGTTTCACGACCGTCGAAAGTGCAAACCAGTCGTGGTTTAGTCTGCAGGCATGCGCCAGCGACATCCATGAGGGTGTGTGACAGGAGGGCCCGTCTCCAATCCGGACCTTCCTGCGTATTCTGTGGATCAGGCGTCGGGCCGGCAATGGTGGGGCGGAGCATCCTACACCCCGGGGTTTGGTGTATTCGTGGGGATGAATTTCTCCTACATGATCCATTGATTAAAGGGGTAAGGTGTGTCGGAAGATGCGGTACTTATGGCTTCAAGATCTCCTGGGCCGCCGCTGGTTACTTTGCTTCTGAGCCTCGTGTTGGTTGCAATCGGCGGAGGTGTTGCATGGAATTCCTTCGGGGTTGCTGAGAAGCTGTTCGAAAATTTGTCAGGTCGGAGTGCGGTCGACCCAAAGATCCCTTTTGGTGGCTCGTTTAGATTTCAGCGCCTCGCGGGTGTTTTCATGGCGATTGGTGGAAGTGTTGGCGTTATTTCCTCTGTGATCCGGATGATTTAGTACTGCAACGACACTCCGTGATGACCTCTGCGTTGGTAATGACTGACGCGGGCTCGGGCCTGGCCTCTTCTTCGCCACATGGACCAGGCGAGTACGTGCTGGATGCGATGACGGATGGGAGAGGATATGCGGTTGAAGAGTCGCCGGGCCTCGTTCATGGTCACGGGTATGAGGGATTGATCGCTGCCGGCGTCCGGATCCCCTTTTTTTGCCTCTGCCCGCAGGACGGCGAGGAAGGCGAGAGCGGCCATGGAGAGGGTTATATGCCGATACCAGGCGGTGTAGGCGCGGACCTGGTAATGATCGAGCCCGGTCTCGTTCTTCGCGGTCTGGAAACACTCTTCGACCATCCACCTCGATCCCGCAATCCGCGCCAGTTCCTCCAACGGAGTTCCGGCCGGGCAGAAGCAGATGTAGTAGGCGATGTCCGCAGGGTCGGTGAGGCTGCGCCAGGCCAGTAACCAATGGTCCCAGCCTTCCCGTCGCCAGGGCCGGATCGGGGCAGCCGCCCAGTCGTACTCGCGCGGCCCGTGGGCTCCGTCACCGCAGCTCAGACGCGCCCAAGCGCCGTCGGGGAGTTCACTGAGCCTCTTCAGCGTTGCAACTCCAGGGTGAGAACCGCCTTGGCGATTGACGTCATGCGGGTGGGGCTGCATCGGGATCTGCGGAAGATCCGCCATGACTTCAGGCGGGCAACGCCGCGTTCGACGGGTGCTCGTGCGGCGGCCAGGGCGCGGTTGCGGGTTCTCTCGGTGGGGGTGAGTGCCTGGAGGGGCCTGCGTTTGATGCCCGTGGTGAGCCAGGGGCCGCCGCCCTGGTAGGCGAGGTCGGCCACGATGGGAACGTCTTGGCGCTCGCAGATTCGGATGATCCGGTGGGTGCGGGCGGCGGTCAGGTCGTGGGTGCGGCCCGGCAGTGTGGGTGAGAGCCACAGCAGTCGGCCGTCCGGATCGGTGACCACCTGGACGTTCACGCCGTGGCGCCGGTGCTTGTGGGAGTAGTCGGCCCGGCCGTCGCCGACCCGGTCGCACTCGGCAAGGGTCCCGTCCAGGAGGACGAAGTCAGGATCGTGGTCGCGTAGCGTCTTCAGCAGGCCCGGTGCACGTGCGGCGAGAAGGTCGACGACCGTGCTGGTGTAGGCGTGTGCGGTGGACTCGCTGATGCCGAACCCGGCAGCGATCTTCGCCAGAGTGGTGTGCTCGCGCAGGTACACCAGCGCCACCATCGCGCGATGAGACGGGCGGAGCTTGCAGCGACGGTCGCCCTCGCGAGTGACAAGCAGCATGGTGACCCACTCGACGAGCGTATGGGGCAGGTCGAGTGCGGCAGGATGGCTGACCAACGAGGCCCCCGAGCAAGGTGATTGAGACGTCAGACATCTCGATCAACAGCCCGGGGGCCTCGCTCGTTGCGGCTCGCGAACCGTCACCTGATCGGTGGCCACCTCGAAGAAGCTCACTGACCAACCTGTGCGCGGGGGCCTGGCCGAAGAATTCCATGGTCATGACCATCTGAGATTTCGGGACGGCGAGGACATGGGGGATGTCGTGTTCTTCCAGCCACATCCGGATCCGGCTCGTCTCGCCGTAGAGTTCATCGACGGTCACCCACCCGAAGGGGATCCCCGATGCCACAGCACGCTGAAGCATGCGCAGGCCCATGTCCGGCTTGGTGGCAAACTCGACATCGTCACCGATACCGGCAGCACGGCAGCGCTCACGGTCCGATATCCACTCCTTCGGGAGATACAGCTCGCGGTCGATCAGGGCCCGCCCCCGGTCGGAACCATAGGCCAGGAACACCCCGATCTGGGAATTCTCGATCCGGCTGGCCGTCCCCGAGTACTGCCGGGCCACCCCCGCCGACCGGATGCCCTTCTTCAGAAATCCCGTCTCGTCGAGGATGAGAATTCCCCGCTCGGGATCTCCGATTTGCTCCACGACCGCGTCGCGGACGTCGTCACGCAGAGCGTCGGCGTCCCACAGGTAGTGGTTCAGCAGTCGCTGCATCCCCTGAGGACCCGTGTCGCCGGCAGCCTCCGCCAGGGTCCAGCCGTTCTTACGTTCTGTCTCACGCCGACTCCGGCGAAGTCCAACCTCTTCTTGACGAGAACAACCCCACGTTCCAAGACCACACCTGCATGGAGATGGACTCCGCTGCATGCGGGAACAACCTGATCGCCCCCGGCTACGAAGTTCCCAAAGACAACTGGGAATACAACGACGAATTCGAAGCCGAGATGCAGAGCTTGGCCGGCGACCTACTCCCGCTGCAGACCGCCAACACCAGCGATCCTGCCGTGGCCGGCGCGCTTAGGTTCTGGACCTGGAAGGCTTGCAACCGGCTAGTGCCGCATCAGACAACGTTCGCCCTGTAGCACCGCTGGAAAACTCGTCGCAATAGTTTCCCCGGCACGGCCGAGGATGGTCCCTTCCTGCCCCACTGATGGGTGCTTGGGCAAATGCCGGGTCGGGATCTGATGGGTTCCTTCCCGGCCCGCTGCGGGGGCCGCAGTAGCCCACTCCACCCATCACCATATGCCGTCTGACCTGGCCTTTAATTCCCGCCGTTCCTATCATCGATCTCTGTCGAAAGGGGGCCGGATGGACCGGACCGTACGCACCGTGGAGGACGTTCTCGCGCTCCTGGACGGACTCTTCACATCTCAATCCGAGGCCGGCCGCTCGGCGACCGGCGACGGCAAGGACTTCTGGGACCGCTTCTACGCCGACCGGTCGAGGCCCGTCCCGTTCTTCGCGGCGAAGCCGGACGAGCACCTGGCTGCCTACCTCGACGAGGGCCAGCTTGCTCCCGGTCGAGCCCTGGACCTGGGGTGCGGGCCGGGCCGCAATGCTCTGTACCTCGCAGCGCGCGGCTTCGAGGTGGACGCCGTCGACCTCTCTCCCATTGCCGTTGCCTGGGGCGAGGACCGGGCTCACGAGGCTGGAGTCGACATCCGTTTCATGTGCGGTGACGCTTTCGCGCTCCATGCCAACGAGTTGAGCGGCCCGTACGACCTGGTCGTCGACTCAGGGTGCTTCCACCACCTACCGCCTCACCGCCGCGTCAGCTATCTGGGCCTCCTCGACCGCGTCCTCGCCCCTGGCGGCCACCTCGCACTCACCAGCTTCGCCGCCGGCGAGGCGGGAATGGGGTCGGAACTCACCGACGCTGACCTCTACCGTGAACGCGAGCTGCAAGGCGGCCTCGCCTACACACCCGAATCGCTGCGCTGGATCTTCTCTGACCTGGTAGAGGTCGAACTGCGCCGCATGCGCGAGGAACCCCCTGAGTCAGCACTGTTCGGCGTGACGTTCCTGTGGACCGCGTTGTTTCGTCGGGGTGCGGCTGTGTCAGGCGACGTTGGCTCTGTCGACGACGGCGCGTAGGCGCCGGTCGTCGGCGTGGCGGTTTCGCCAGATGATGTAGCGGCGGATCATGCTGCCCTGTTCCTTGTGGGTGGCGTGGTCGGTGCCATCCAGGGTGAAGTAGCGCAGGGCGGTGAACTGGGCTTCGATGCGGTTCAGCCAGGAGCTGTTGGTCGGGGTGTAGGCGATCTCGACATTGTTCGCTGCCGCCCAGGTGCCGACCCGCTGGCACCTCTTCGTGGTCAGGTGCGGGGAGAAGTTGTCACAGACGATCGCGATACGGACC
Source organism: Streptomyces synnematoformans (assembly GCF_039531005.1). Taxonomy (NCBI): domain Bacteria; kingdom Bacillati; phylum Actinomycetota; class Actinomycetes; order Kitasatosporales; family Streptomycetaceae; genus Streptomyces; species Streptomyces synnematoformans. Next base: position 9,237 of record NZ_BAAAPF010000006.1, on the reverse strand, counting down.
TCGGGCGGGTAGAGGCTGCGCAGGTAGCGGCAGAACTCCAGGAAGTGGGTGCGCTTCTTGATCGGCTTGATGTGGCCGTAGAGCTTGTCCTTGGCCAGGTTCAGGGCGGCGAACAGGTGCCGGACTCCGCCGTAGCGGTTGTAGGTCGACCGGCGCCTGCGGCGGGGTTCGCGGTCGGGGTCCTTGTGCTTGCCGCCGCGTTCGGCCCACTGCTTCCCGGGGTGGGGCACGAGGTTGAGCGGGCCGAACTCGTCCATGCAGAAGATGGCTTCGGGCTCGCCGTCCTCGGGTACAACCTCGCCGTCGGCGATCGCGTAGAGGTGTTCGACGCGGGCCTTCTTGGCGGCGTAGTCGGGGTCGCGGGAGGTCTTCCAGGTCTTCAGGCGTTGAAAGGAGACGCCTTCCTCGCGGAGCAGAATGCGCAGGCCCTCGTGGCTGATGTCGTCGACCACCCCCTCGGCGACCAGGAAGTCCGCCAGCTTGGTCAGACTCCAGGTGGAAAACGGCAGGTCGTGTTCGGTCGGCTTGGACTTCGCGATCTTCTTGATCTCGCGCCGCTCGGGCAGCGTGAAGGTCCTGGGCCGGCCGCCCTTGTACTTCGGATACAGGGAGTCGAAGCCGTCGGTGTTGAAGTTGTGGATCACATCCCGGACCCGGTCCGCGCCGGTGAACGTCACCTCGGCGATCTTCGCCACCGGCATGCCCTGGGCGGACAGCAGGACCATCTGGGCCCGCCGCCAGGTCACCACCGACCCGGTGCCCCTGCGGATGATCCGCAGCAGCCGCCCGCCCTCGTCATCGTCGATCTCCCGGACCTGCACTCGTTCTGCCACGGGAACAGCATGGCGTTTCCGCGCCGTCCGGGCCGACACCCGGACGGCGCGTCACAACAGGGCCAACGTTGCCTGATGTGGCACTAGGCACTTTCGGTCTTCTCAGCCAACTGAAGCTCCGTGACCTGCATGTTCACCCTGGCTGGACCTCTAGAACCCCCGAATTACGTCGAACCGGGTTCATGAATTGGAGAAGGCCGCGTACCCGTGGCTCGGGCGGATCCTCGTACGTGTGCAAGGAGCGGGCGGTGGCGCCGCTGGCACGAGATCCGCCACGGGTGACCTGGTGACGCGGACCGGCGGATCCGGCGGCGCGTACCCGGAGTCCGTGATCGAGGTCACGGCCGCGATCATGACCGTTTGTGACGACGTGTCGGGACCCGGTCGCCGTGGAAGCCGCGATAGCCGAGGTCGGGAGGAGCAACGGGCCCGGGAGCGGCTGTGGGAGGTTGCGGAGGCGCTGGCGGCGGGCCGAGGTTTGCGCCGAGGCCGTTTCGTTCCGCGGCCGGGCTCCTGGAACGGGCCGGGCAGGAGGCGGCTCCCGCTCGGCCAGCGCGAGCTGCTGGGCGGGCGAACGCCGCCGTCTCCCACGCCGTGTTCTCCGCACGCCGCCGCCCCTCCTCCCGCGTCGCGGCCGGCGGGACACCGCTCGTGCTCCCCGGCTGCGAAGGCGCTCTCGAATGGTGATGCGCACGTACCCTAGCCACGGTCTTGACACGGAGTTAAGATCCCCTGATCGACTCGCGATTCCGCGACTCCGCTCGTTCACCTGAATCCCGCTCCGGTCCGGAGGCATTGGATGGATCCGCTGAACTCGCTGTGCGCAGAGACCGATGAAATCCGCCGGGACCTCGCCGACCGTGCCTTATTCCGGGATCCGGAGATGCTTACCCGACTCGCCCGTCGCATCGAGGAAATGCCGGGACTGTGCCGGGAACCCGCGGTCCGTGCCTTTCTGGACGACATACGCGACTTCACCCCGGGCCGACGGCTCGCAGCTGTCAAGGAACACATCAACACAAGGCGGGACAACCGGCTGTTCTCCCTGTTCGATGCCTCGTACTTCCCCTCGCTGCGGTTGGAGTTCCTGGCGTACGAAACCCTGCCGACGAATCCGCACCTGGCCGAGCGGTACGCCAGTAATACGATGCCGGTGAACATCGTCGCCCGCTCCGCGGGATTCGGCAGCCGGCCGGTGGTGGCGCTGTTCCCGGAGAATCACATCGACGGGGTGCAGGAGCCGGACGACCAGATCTTCTATTTCATCGACAAGTTCGTGGAGCGACATCGCCGAATCACCCGCCGCATGCTGGGACCGGTCCTTGCGGAAGGCAGTCTGCCACTTGTGCAGAAAGCCACGGACGCGGAGATAGAGATGGCTTCGTCCTGGTGGGTGCGACTGCACGAATACCACCACAGGCAGGGCGATATGCCCATTCCGGAGTTCCTCCCGGCGAAGAAGTCGAAGCCGCTGGCCGGGCTGGAGGAGCTGCGCGTCGACGTGTCCGGCATGCTGGCGCTCCTCGGCGACGCCGCGCTGCCGGCGGAACCGGCGCGGTTGACGTACGAGTACATCCTCGCCGAACGGCTGCTGCGCTACGCGGTCGAGGGCATACCCCGCCCCAACTACGACGCCGTCGCCTCGCAGCTTCTCTTCTCCTATCTCACGGAGCACGGCGGGCTGCGGCTTCGGGACGGCCTGATCTACCTCGACCGGGACCTCCCCGGGGTGCTGGCCGGGTTCCTCGGCGAGATCGAGGCGATCGAGCGCAGGATCCACCAGGAGCCGGTGGCCGCGGTGAAGAAGCGGCTGCTGGAGTTCACCCATGCCTACACGGACTACGACGCCGAGGCCGGCGACTACCGGCACATCCCGTACTTCGCCGCGGTCAAGGCGTCGCTGGGAGTGTAGAGCAAGGGCCCGGACGGGCCCGGCGCCCGCGCGTCACCGCGCGGCGGCCGAAGGAACGGCGCGACCCGCACGGAACGGAAATACAGGAGCACATCCCGACGGACACCCTGGAGTGCATGTGGCTGTTGCAGCGGAACTGCCCGCCGTCGACCGGAGCCGGCTCGACGACCGGGTGGAGGAGCAGATCGACAAGGCGCAACTGCGTCGGACGGACAACCCGTTCTTCGCCGCCGCGCGCAACGCCGGCGCCGTCACCCCGGAGGCCGGGCTCGACATCGCCGTGTGGTGGCGGGCGATGACCAAGAGCTTCATGTTCACCACGCTGGCCGGGCTGGGAGTGATCGCCCGTTCCTTCGCGGCGGACCGCGACCCGTCCCGTACGCTCCTGGGCGCCCTCCAGACCGTCTACCGCGTCATCGGCGACGACCTGGACAACGCCGCCCCCGAGTTCAGCTCGGTCGCGCCCCGCGGGCCGGCCGGCATCCACTACGTCTGGTGGGACGACACCATCACCGCGCCCCTCGCCGCACGCGTGGGCGAGCCGGAGCGCGCCCGGGCGCAGGAGCTGCCGGGCCCGGTGGCGGAGCTGCTCGCGAACATGGACCGGCTCGCCGTTTCCCCGCACGGCGCCGCCGTGCAGTTGCGCGTCGTGGAGACCATCGCGCTCGACATCGCGGTGGCGTTCCGGCGGATGTACGGGAAGGTGACCGCGGGCGGCGAGAAGGTCTTCACCGAGAAGGAGCAGTTCGCCTGGATCGACGCCCACATCAAGGCGGAGACGGTTCACGCCGCGCAGGTCAGCGATGACGAGACCGGCATGACCACGCTGGTCACGGACAACGCGGACGCGGCGGAGTTCCTGCGGCTGGTCGAGGAGTACGCCGGCAGCTTCTCGCGCGCGCTGACGTGCTTCGCACAGCGCCTGGCCGAGCCCGCAACGGCCGGCGCGTAGCCCGGACATGGAGCTGCGGGACCACTACGGCCTGGCGCTCGCCGTGATCGAGCCGGCGGAGCTGGACCGCCGGCCCTGGGCACAGGTCCGGGAGCGGATCGACGTGGTCCGGCTGCCGGAGCCGCCCGCGGGGCTGGCCGGTGAGCTGGCCGCGCGCGGCTTCGTGGTCAAGCCGTCCGCGGTGACGTGGCTGGCGGAGCTGGGTGCGGACGAGGCGGCGTTCCTGGGCCTGCTGGAGCGGGCCGACCGGCAGTCGATCCGCAGGGCGCAGCGCCGCGCCGCCGCGGCGGGGCTGCGGGAGGTGGTGGCCGACCCCGTCACTCCGGAGCTGCTGGACCGCTTCCTCGTCCTGTACGCGGCGCGCGTGGCGCGGATGCGCTTCGGCGTGCCGTTCGCCTTGGACTACCGGGACACGGTCCTGAACGGCCCGGACAAGTTCTTCGGCGTCTTCGCCGTCGCCGGGGACGGCGACGGCGGCGGGGGCGCGGACGGCACCGACGTCGTCGGCGGCGTGCTGGTGCTGGAACGGCCCGACATCCGAACCGCGGTGCTGCGGTTCTCCGCGGTCAGCGCGGGGTGGCGGCGCCGCAGCCTGCCGCGGGCGCTGTACACCGCGGCGCTGCGCATCGCCCGGGAGAAGGGGTACGAGTACGCCACGCTCGGCGACGAGCCGAACCTGTCGGGGCACCTCACCAAGCCGGGCCTGTTCGTGTTCAAGGCCGGGCTGGGCTTCCGGCCGGTGCCCGCACAGGACTTCACCGACCCGGCGGGTACGGACGAGGCCGACCTGGTGCTGCGGCTCGGCGCACTCAGCGACCCGACGCTGATGCTCGGCTATCCGGCGTCCGCGCCGGGCGGCGAGCACACCGGCGCGGGCGGCACGGGCGGCGGGAGCAGCCCTCCGGCCGCCGCCGGCGGTCCGCGGCAGCTCGCGGTCAACCTCGTCTGCGAGTCCCCGGTGAACACCGCGCTGTACGCGGCGCCGTCGCTGGCGCCGACCGTGCTGCGCCGCCCCGGCGGTTGACAGAGCCCGGCGGCGGTGCCCGATCAGCCCGCCGCCATGCTCCGCTCCACCCAGTCGAACACGCCGCCGAGCACCTGCCGGTGCTGTTCTCTGCCGAGCAGCGACAGAAATCCCGGCACCGCGTTGACCTCAAGGATGACGTAGCCGTCGGGGGTCGGCAGGACGTCGAGTCCGGAGAGTGTGAGGCCCATGGCGCGGGTCGCCGCCACCGACAGCTCGATCAGCTCGTCGGGAGCGTCGAAGCGCTCGAAGCTGGAGCCCTCCAGCGTCTTGCAGCGCCAGGACCCGGCCGCCGGCAGCTTCAGCATGTTGATCGGGGCGACCTCGCCGGCGACGGTGATCCGGTACTCACCGCCCTCGGTGGGGTAGTACGGCTGGCACACCAGCGTGCGGTGACGGGAGAGGAGTTCCTCGGCGAGTGCCTTGTCGGCGGCGTAGTCGGCGATCCGCTCGACATCCTGCCCGCGGTAGCCGAACGACGGCTTGATGATCACCTGGCCCCATTCGGCGCACACCGCCTCGACCTCGGCGGTGGTGGTCACCGACCGCAGCGGCGGCACGGGCAGCCCGGCCGCCGCCAGCCGCTGCGCCATCTGGAACTTGCTGTACCCGGTCAGCCACGCCTCCGCGGGGTCGAACATGCGCGGCCCCGGGGTGTCACTGAGCATCGTCAGCCGCTCGACCCGGTCCTGCCAGTCGTCGCCGTACAGCTTGGCCCGGTTCAGGATCGCGTCGAAGGCCGCCGCGGGCTCTCCGCGCAGCGACAGCTCCACGTCGCCGCCGGGCCCGGTGCGGTACGCGATCTCCTCCAGCGTGAAGAACGACATCTCGTGCCCGCGTTCCCGCCCGTACTCCACGAGGCTCGGGCCATCGGGATCGATTCCGGTGTAGTCCCAGCCCAGCAAGCCGATCTTCACGGTGCCTCCCGTCGGGTGCGTGGCGACGCGGCCCTCTGCCTTCCCGTGCCCGGAGCCTCCGGTAGCACGAACTTCCTGTCAAGTCCGAAAGCAGCACAAGGAATTGGCCACACAAGCGGTCTACCGCTGGGCCGGACCGTCCCGTTAGGATCAGCCGCCATATTCGTGCTTGCGTACGAGGGGGATTGCCGCGGTGGGCTTGTGGGGAACGCTCGTCACGCCAGGCCGGGAACAGGCGGACGCGTACCGCACGGCGGGCTGGTGGAGGGACGAGACGTTCCTCGACGACCTTCTGGCGGCGGTCCGTTTACGCCCGGAGCACCCCGCGATCATCGCGTACGAGGGTCGTGATCGCGCCAGAACGCTCACCTACGCCGAGCTTGCGGACGTCGTCGAACGGTTCGCGGCGGCGCTGGCGGCGCTCGGCGTCGGACGCGGCGACGTCGTCGCGCTGTACATGCCGAACCGGTGGCAGCTCACCCCGCTCTTCCTGGCGTGCCACCGGATCGGCGCCGTCACCTCGCCGGTGATGCCCGCGCTCGACGTGCGCGAGCTGGCGTACGTGCTCACGGAGAGCGGCGCGAAGGTCTGCGTCACGGTCGACCGGATAGGCGAGACCGACTACGGCGCCCGGCTGGCCGAGGCCGCGCCGAAGACGCTGGCGCACCGGGTGGTGGTCGGCGACGCCGCCGCGTCCGGGGCGCTGGACTTCGAGGAGTTCTTCGTACGGACCGACCACCCGCCGGTGGCGCAGGCCGCCCGGCTCGGGCCGGACGACCCGTCACTGCTGCTCTACACCTCCGGCACCACCGGCCGGATGAAGGGCGTGGTGCACAGCCAGAACACCCTGCACGCCGCGGTGCTCGCGGTCTCCCGGCCGCACCGGCTGACCGCCGGCGACATCATCTCGATCCCGGCCTTCGCCACGCACATGGCCGGGTTGACCTACGCCTGCTACATGCCGCTGCTGCTGCACGCCACCTGCGTCACGCAGTCCGACCACCTCGACGTGGAGTTCTTCCTCGACCTGCTCGCCGAGCACCGCGTCACGTGGGCGTACGCCGCGCCGGCGCGGCTGGCCGAGATGCTGGAGATTCAGCGCGGTCAGCCGCGGGACACCTCCGCCGTGGTGCAGGTCGTCTCCGGCTCGGCGCCCATTCAGCCGCGGCTGATCTCGGAGATGCGGGAGGTCTTCGACCTGCCCGTGCGTGCGCTGTGGGGCATGACCGAGAACGGCGCGGTCACCGTGACCCGGGACGACGACCCGGAAGGCTGGGCGGCGCACAGCGACGGCCGGGCGGAGCCGTCGATGGAGGTGCGCATCGACGCCCGGCCGGGCGGGCCGGAGCCCGCCGTGGGCCGGCTGCTGGTCCGCGGCGCCTCGCAGTGCCTGGGCTATCTGGGCCAGCGCGAGGTGTACGAGGCGTGCCTGGACGCCGACGGCTGGTTCGACACCGGCGACCTGGCGCGCGACGACGGCCGCGGCGGTATCCGCATCACCGGCCGCCGGGTGGACCAGATCAACCGCGCCAACGGCCAGAAGATCGCCACACTGGAGGTCGAGTCCGTCCTCACCCGGCACCCGAACATCCGGGAGGTCGCACTCGTCGGCTACCCCGATCCTCAGCTGCCCAGGGCTGAGCTGGTGTGCGCGGTGGTCGTGGCGGACGGCGAACCGCCGACGCTGGAGTCGGTGCACGCGCACCTGGCGGCCGAGAAGACGGCCCGGGTGCTGTGGCCGGACCGGGTGCAGTTCGTCTGGGAGCTGCCGAAGAACTCGCTGGGCAAGGTGCTGCGCCATCCGCTGCGCGAGCGCCTCGAGATCGAGTACGCCGCCCGCCGATGACGGCGTCGCCTGGCTCCCCGCCCCCCCGGGGGTCCTCTCCTCCGGCGGGGTCCGCGGAGCCCGGCGACGCCCCCGCGTCGAACGTGGCGCGCAGGCGGCGCTCCGTCGCGCTCCTGGTGATCTCCACGGCGCAGTTGATGTTCCTGCTCGACGCGACCATCGTCAACGTCGCGCTGCCCAGCATGCAGCGCTCGCTCGACCTGTCGGGCTCCGACCTGGAGTGGGTCGTCGCGTCGTACTCGATCGCCTTCGGCGGGCTGCTGATGCTGGGCGGCCGGTGCGGCGACATCCTGGGCAGGCGGCAGGTGTTCACCGCCGGCATCGCGCTGTTCACCGTCGCCTCGCTGCTCGGCGGCATGGCCTGGGAGCCGTGGCTGCTGGTGGTGTGCAGGACGGCGCAGGGCGTGGGCGCGGCGGCGGCGTCGCCGGCCGCGCTCTCGCTGATCGCGGTGACGTTCCCCGAGGGGCCGGAGCGCAATCGGGCGGTGGGCTGGTACACGGCGGTGGCGACGGCGGGCGGTGGCGTCGGCATCATGGCCGGCGGGCTGATCACGTCGTATCTCTCCTGGCGCTGGGTGCTGTTCGTCAACGTCCCGATCGGGGTCGCGATCCTCGCCGTGAGCCGGCGGGTGCTGAAGGAGACGGAGCGGCGGCGCGGCGCGTTCGACGCGGCGGGCGCCGTCACCGGGACACTGGCGGCGCTGCTGCTGGTCTACGGGCTGATCGACGGCGCCGCGGACGGCGGCAACTGGAGCTCTCCCGCAGTCGTCGGCGCGTTGGTGCTCGCGGTGGTGCTGCTGCCGGTCTTCGTGCTGGTGGAGAAGCGGAGCAAGCAGCCGCTGGTGCCGCTGCGGCTGTTCGCCGGCCGGACCAGGCCGGGTACGTACGCGGTGTTCGCTCTCACCAGCACCGCGATGTTCGGCATCTTCTTCTTCCTCACGCTCTTCCTGCAGCGGGTATGGGACTACTCGCCACTGAAGACGGCGTTCGTGTACATCCCGCTGACCGGGCTGCTGGTGCTGGGCGCCAAGGTCAGCTCGCGCCTCGTCGCGGTGGTCGGCACGCGGCCGCTGGTGTGCGGCGGGCTGCTGGTCGCTACGGTCGGCATGCTGTGGCTGTCGCGGATCGGCGATTCCGCCGGGTACGCCACCGGGATGCTGGTTCCCACGGTGCTGACGTACGCGGGTCTCGGTGTGGTCAGCGTGCCGCTGACGATCGCCGCGCTCGCCGACGTACCGGACGAGGACTCGGGCGCCGCCTCCGGCCTGTTCAACATGTCCCGGCAGATCGGCGGCGCCACCGGCCTGGCCGTGCTCGGCACGGTGGTGTGGGCGACGGTGGAGGCGCAGGGCCACGCGGACGCGGAGGCCGCGCTGTCCGAGGGCGTCGGCCGCGGATTCCTCGTGGCGGCGGGCGTCACGGCGCTCGCCCTGCTTCTCGCGCTGCTGACCGTGCCGGGGAGGGCCGAGCCGGGACCGCCGGCGGACGTGCGTACCGCGGCAGGCGGTACCGACCGGCCGAAGACGACGGCCGGGCCGTCGGCCGGCACCGCCGGTCCGGCGGAGCCGGCGGCTCCCGGTCCCACGGGACCGGCGGAGCCGGGAACGGCGGGTGACGGCGGCTGACGTCTTGGTCGTCGGGGGAGGCATTGCCGGTGCCGCGGCGGGATGGTTTTTCGCCCGCCGGTGCGGCGGACGCCGGGTGACGCTGCTGGAGGCGGAGCGGGCGCCGGGGATGCACGCGACCGGGCGCT
>NZ_BAAAPF010000005.1:0-76326 GCF_039531005.1 Streptomyces synnematoformans | reverse complement strand
CACGTGGTACGCCCGCCAGGTGGCCCGGTGGTCGGCGGCGGCCAGCGCGGCCGCGTCCCGGGCCCGGGCCCCCACCGGCTCGTCCCGCCAGCCGGCCAGGCGGCCGGCCAGCCCGTCGACCAGGTCGCGGCCCATCGGGGTGAGCCGGTCCGCGCCGCGGATCGCGTGCAGCGCGGTGAGCGTCTGCTGCCGCCACAGCACGTACTCGAACTCCGCCAGCTCCCCGCGCCGCCGTCGCCAGAAGCGGGTGACGCCGAAGAACGCGTAGACGCCCTGCAGGAGCCCGCCCAGCGGGCGGGGGTCGTCGCGCCAGGGCGCGTAGAACCGTTCCGCCCCGCCGTCCTCGTAGAGGGTGAACAGATGCATGAACGCGCCGAGTTTGTGGTGCTGGAACTCGTGCACGAGCGTGCACGCGAGCTGCTCGGCGTCGTCGGGCTCCGAGGCCACGACGGCGCCGAAGGCGTCCCCCGACGAGGCGCTGTGCGGGCGGTACCGCTCGGACCGGGGCCGGGGCACCACCGAGCGCAGCCCGGCCGCGGCGGCCCGTGCCGCCTCGGGGTCGTCGCGCGCCAGCAGCCGCCACGCCTCGGCGAACAGCCCGGCCCAGCGGTCCGCGCCGCCCAACGGCTCGGCCGCGCGCGGCCCGCGCAGCGCCCGGTACGGGTCGATGTCGTCGAGCAGCAGGGTGCAGCCCTCGGCGCGCAGCTCCCGCAGCCCGTGCCAGCCGCCGGCCCCGCCGGATCCGTCGGCCCCCTCGGACCTGCCGGTCCCGCCGGACGCGTCCGCCCGTACGCGCACCGGGCCGACCCGTACGTCGCCGTCCGCGGCGACCACCTCGGCGGCGGCCCAGCGGCCCGCCGCCGACTCCACCCGGGCGCCGCCGAGGCCGGGCAGCACCGCCCAGCCGTCGCGGACCGGCACGCTCGTACGGAAGGTGAGGCCGGCCAGCACCGCGGCGGAGGCGGCCACCGCGTGCAGGTGGCCGGTCTCGACCCACAGCGGCGAGTCGGCGGGGGCCGTGCCCCGTACCCGCCGCAGCGCGTGCGCGGCCCAGGTCCCGACCGCCGGATAGGCCAGCAGCCGTTCCACCTCGGCGGGGGCGGACCGCCAGGCGCGGATCAGCAGCCGCCAGCCGTCCTGCAGCCCGGGCAGCGGGCCGGCCGGCGTGTCCGCGGCGCCCGCGGCCGCGTCGGCGGCGTCCGCCAGCGCCCGTAACAGCAGCAGCCGCCAGCTGCGTTCGGCGGCACCGAGCAGGGCGATCGCGTCCGGCCCGCCCCCGCCGCGCAGCAGTTGGCGGTGCTCGGCACGTCCCAGCCGGTGCTGCTGCGCTTCCACCCGCACTTCCGCTCCAGGTTCCGTGACATCAGGGCCGTACGACGACGGGCGGACCGGCGTGCCGGGCGCCCGCGCGCACGGGCTACTCGTCGCGCTGAGGGTTGTAGCCGCCCATGCTGCTCGCGGGGTCGTCGATCCGGCGGAGCAGGCGGTGCATCGACGCCGTCACGACCGGCGCGTCCATGGCGAGCAGCTCGTCCGGGCCGACGGCCCCGAGATCAGCCAGCTCCGCTTCGACGCTGTTCTGCTCGCTCACACCCCACCCATCTAGGGGTCAGGCGGCGGTGCGCCGCCGCAGTCCGGGAAACCTGGCCGGAGGCCGGACAGCCCGTGCCGGACTGCCGGGCCAGAATAGCGCGGCGCGGGGCCGGAGAGGCCCCGATTATTTCGCAGCCCGCGAACCCGGCCCGGCGTCGTCGGCGGCGGCCGCGCCCGCGTCGTCGGTCACGTCGAGCGCCGCGGAGCGCCGCACCCGCCGGGCCGCGCGGGACCGCCGGACCGGGGCGATCACGACCGCGGCACCACCACCGTGATCAGCCTGCGGTCCCGTGCGGGCTCGGCTTCGATGTCCGGCGGCGGGGGCGGGCTCGGCGCGGGCACGGAGAACTCGGTCTCCCAGGCGGCCCACGGGTCCGGCGACACGCCCGCGTCCGCCTCCTCCGGAACCTGCCCGCCCCGCCGTCCGGGGACCGCGTCCGGCGGGACGTCGGCGGCGAGGAACCCCTCGTCGCTCCGGGTGCCCTGCGGGGTGGCACGCGGGAAGTGCGCGGAGTCACCGGTGCGGCGATGCCGTCCCCGGGGGGCGGTGGGGCCCTCGGGGTCGGGCAGAAGCCCTTGAGTGGAGAGCTTCTTGAGGCGGTCGACCACGGTGCTCACCTCCACGCCGGCCTCGGCGGCCAGCACATGCAGGTCCACACCGCTGCGCCAGCCCTGCGCCAGCGCCTCGTCCAGCGCCGACAGGGCCAGGGGGCCGGAGGAGGCGTATCCGCCGGATCCGTCCGGGCGGTCGGCGCTTTCGGCGGCACGCTCCTTTTCGGCGCGCTCGTGGAAGGAGGTCAGCAATTCCTCGGCCACGATGCGGGCGTCTTTCCGGCCGACGCTCCGGCGCGCGGCCCGTACCTCACGTTCCGCCAGTCCCAGCAGGTCGGCCGCCGAGCGGTCCCTGCCGAGGTTGACCGCGAACGCGGCCAACGCGTGCCGACGGGCCGTCTGTGCCTGCGCAAGCACTGTTTCGGCGATCCTGACCTGCTCGTCGTAGTAGCAGAATTCCTCTGCGATAGCCCGATTCCGATGCCACGAGTGTCGCGGTTCCATACGCCCCATATCCCGATCTACGGAATGTCGTAAGAATAGCTCTGACCGGTCAGCACCAAGACCGCGCCCGGGATGTTTTTCCCTGCTATCAGAGCATCCACCCGCTTCATCAACGCCCCAACCCCCGTATGGGACACGACCCGCCATCGGCTGTTTCAGACCATTACGTGCACCTCCCCGCCTCCGCCCCCGGAAGACGGCCGGCGGGCTTCGGTGCCTCCGCGCCCGCGCGGTGCCACGCCTTGTCGCGGAGCAGCCGCAGTCCGTTCAGCCCCACAAGGACGGTGGAGCCCTCGTGGCCGGCCACGCCGAGCGGCAGGGGCAGGTGCCCGGCCAGGTCCCAGACGACCAGCGCGGCGATGAACGTCCCGGCGACGGCCAGGTTCTGCACCACCAGCCGGCGGGCGCGCCGGGAGAGCGCCACGACGGCGGGTACGGCGGCGAGTTCGTCGCGTACGACGACGGCGTCGGCGGTCTCCAGCGCCAGGTCGGAGCCGGCTCTGCCCATGGCGACGCCGACGTGGGCGGCGGCCAGCGCCGGGGCGTCGTTGACGCCGTCGCCGACCACCAGCACCCGCCGCCCGGCCCGCTCCTGCTCCCGTACGGCCGCCACCTTGTCCTGCGGCAGGAGGCCCGCGCGGACGTCGGCGATCCCCACCCCGTCGGCCAGCCGGGCGGCGGCCTGCTCGTTGTCGCCGGTGAGCAGCGTCGGCGCGGTGCCGGTCAGCGCCGTCAGGGCGGTGACGGTGGCGGCGGCGTCGGGGCGCAGCCGGTCGGCGACGCCCAGCACCCCGGCCGGGACGCCGTCCACGGTGACCGTCACGGCGGTGCGGCCGCCGGCCTGGAGGGCGGCCACCTCGGCGGCGGCGGTCCGCACCTGCGGTCCGGTCCGGCCGGCGAGCAGGGCCGGGCTGCCGACGGCCACCCGCGCCCCGTCGACGACGGCGGCCACGCCGAGGCCCGGGGTGGCGGTGAAGTCGTCCACGGGCGGGACGGGAAGGCCGCGGGTGCGGGCGGCGTCGACCACCGCGCGGGCCAGCGGGTGCTCACCGGGGTACTCGGCCGCCGCGGCCAGACTGAGCAGGGCGTCCTCGTCCCGGCCGGCCCCGGGCAGCGGGCGGACGTCGGTGACGTACGGGACGCCCTGGGTGAGGGTGCCGGTCTTGTCCAGCGCCGCCGCGTCGACCTGGCCGAGGCGCTCCATCACCACGGCGGACTTGACCAGGACGCCGTGGCGGCCGGCGGTGGCGATGGCGGACAGCAGCGGCGGCATGGTGGCCAGCACCACGGCGCAGGGCGACGCCACGATCATGAAGGTCATCGCGCGCAGCAGCGCGTCGCTCAACTCGGCGCCGAAGGCCAGCGGGACGAGGAAGACGGCCAGGGTGGCGACGACCATGCCCACCGAGTAGCGCTGCTCGACCTTCTCGATGAACAGCTGGGTCGGCGCCTTGGTCTCGGACGCCTCCTCGACCATGGCGACGATGCGGGCGATGACGAAGTCGGCCGCGTCCCGCTCCACCCGCACGCGCAGCGCACCGGTGCCGTTGAGGGTACCGGCGAAGACCTCGTCGCCGGCCTGCTTGGCCACCGGCAGCGGCTCGCCGGTGATGGTGGCCTGATCGACCTCGCCGGCCCCGTCCAGCACCCGCCCGTCGGCGCCGACGCGCTCCCCGGGCCGGACCAGGACGACGTCGCCGACGGCCAGTTCCTCGACGGCCACCTGCTCCTCGCCGCCGGCGGTCAGCCGGGTGGCGGTGGCGGGGGTCAGGTCGAGCAGGCCGCGTACGGAGTCGGCGGTCCGGGCGGTCGCGAGGGCCTCCAGCGCGCCGGAGGTGGCGAAGATGACGATCAGCAGCGCGCCGTCCCGCACCTGCCCGATGGCGGCCGCGCCGAGCGCGGCGACCACCATCAGCAGGTCGACGTCGAGGGTCCGGGCCGCGAGCGCCCGCACCCCGGCCAGGCCGGGCGCCCAGCCGCCGGTGACGTAGACGGCGGCGTACAGCGGCCCCCACGACCAGGCCGGCGTGCCGGCCAGGTCCAGCGGCAGCGCCAGCAGGAACAGCGCCAGTGCGGCGGCGGCCCAGCGCGCCTCGGGAAGCGCGAGCACCCGCGTGCGCCGCGGGGGCGCGACCGGGGACGGCGGGGTGGCCGCGGGCGGGGGGTGGGCGGCGAGGGTGGTGGGCGACATGTCCGGGGTGGCTCCTTCGCGCGGACCAGTGGGGTGCCGACCCGCCCACCATACAGGAATACATGAACACCTCTTCAAGCATTCTCTATTGTTAGGATGGGCGCATGGGCCACGGAGCCGCATCCCCCGCCGAGAACGCCGTCCCGCGTGCGCGCTTGGACGCGGCCGACGCGGCGAAGGTGGCCACGACGCTCCAGGCCCTGGCCACCCCCTCCCGGCTGCTGATCCTCGCCCGGCTGCGGGAAGGCCCCTGCACGGTCACCGAGTTGGCGCACGCGGTCGACATGGAGCAGTCCGCGTGTTCGCACCAGCTGCGGCTGCTGCGCAACCTGGGCCTGGTCACCGGCACCCGCAAGGGCCGTTCCGTGGTGTACGCCCTCTACGACAACCACGTCGCCGAACTCCTCGACCAGGCCGTTTACCACATCGACCACCTGCGGCTCGGCCTGAGCGACGCCCCCGGGGCCGGCGCGGGGGCCGCGGCGCCGGCGCCGACCGAGTAGCGCGGACCGGGCGGCCGAGCCCTCCGGCCGGTCCGCGGTTCAGCCGGGGTCCACCGGGCGGCACGGGAGGCCCCTCACTCGCGGCCGGGCAGGCAGCGGTCGCAGACGCCGCTGAGTTCGAGGGTGTGCTCGATGTCGGCGAAGCCGGCCGTGGCGGCGAGGCGCTCGGCCCAGCACTCGACGACGTCGGTGCCGTCGTCGGCGTGGGCGCCGGGTAACGGGAGGACGCCGGCGGGCAGGGCGCGGTGGGCGGGCGTCGGGGGCGCCGGGGACCTGGTCGGCGGCCCGCCTCCCGGCGGCCGGTGCCGATCCGGGTCAGTCACCCTGAGGTGCGGGCGCGGAGCCGGTGATCTCCAGGACCGCGCTGGAGCAGCTGTACCCCGTGCCGCCGCCCACCAGGAGCACCCTGTCTCCCGCTTGCACCTGCCTCGACTCCACCAGGTGGTCGAGGCCCGCGAAGTGGTCGCCCGCGCCCAGGTGGCCCACCGTGCCGCTCAGCTCCCAGTTCGAGATCTTCTCCGGGACGCCGAGCTGGAGTTCCAGCTGCCAGCGCATCCGCGACCGCCCGGTGGAGACGAGGACCACGCGGTCGATGCCGGACATGGTGGTGTCCGCGTCGGTCAGCGCGTCGCGGACGGAGGCGTCGGCGACCTCCGCCATCCGCTGGGCGATCTGCCGCATGTTCCCGTGGGCCCGCGTGTACGCGTCCGCGCCGGCGGCGAGGTCGAGCGGGGTCTCGACGGCCCGGGGGTCGTCGGCGAGCCGCGCGGCCCTGGAGACCGGCTCCAGGGAGTTGTCGACGCGGGTGGCCGTCGACAGCAACCGCGCGAGGCCGCCGGTGGCCGACAGCACCAGCGCCGTCCCGCCGTCCCCGTAGACGAGGCCGCGTTCGCAGCGCCACCGGTCGAAGGAGGGGCCCGTGAAGCGGTCGGCGGTGGTCAGCAGCGCCGCATCAGCCGTCCCGAGACGGCCGGCGGCGAGTTCGATCGACGCGACTCCCGCGTTGCAGGACTGCTGAAGGCCGAAGGCCGGAACATCCGAACCCACCGTGTGCTCCGCGACGTAGGAGGCCGGCGCCCACAACTCGGCACCCTGGAACCACAGATGGCTGTGGTACACCGTGGAGACCCGCCGCGCCGCCTCCCCGGCCCGCTCCAGCGCGACGCGGGCGGCGCGCACCGCCATCTCGGGTGCGCTGGGGCCGCCGTCGGGCTCGGTGTCGGCGGCCGCGACCGAGACGATCCTGTTGGCCGCGTGCTCCTCCGCGTCGTAACGGCCGGACCGCACCGCCTCCTCGGCGGAACGGCGACCGGGCAGCCAGACGCCCGTCGCGGCGATGTGCACCTGACCCCAACGCATTTGCTTCCTCCTGTCCGGCCCGCCGGACGGTTCACGGGCCGCGGTTTTCCGGGGCACTGTCCTGAGCGATGTCACCCGCGTGCGTTCATGTCGGACCCGGCCCGGGCGGGGAGGCGGTCTCCTCCAGGTACGCGGCGATGCCGGCGACGGTCGGGCGTTCGAAGAGGAGGCCGAGCGGGGGGACCGCGCCGAACTCGTCGCGGACGCGTTCGACGAGCCGGGCCATCACCAGGGAGTGGGCGCCCCGGTCGAAGAGGTCGTCGTCCCTGCCGATGCGGACCTCCGGAATGAGCGCGGAGACGATGCCGGCCACCCGCCGTTCGGCGTCGGTGCGCGGCGGCTCCGGCGCGTCCTGCGCCGTGCCGGGCGTGCTCTGGCCGGGACGGGGCAGCGCGCGGCGGTCGACCTTCCCGTTGGGCGTGAGCGGCAGCGTGGCCACGACCGTGAGGAGCGCTGGCACGGCGTAGGCCGGCAGCCACGACCGCAGGGCCGCACGCAGCTCCCCGGACTCCACCCGCTCGCCGGCGGGCTCCACGAACGCGCTGAGCCGGGCCTGCGCCCCCTCCCCGGCCACGACCACCGCGGCCCGGCGCACCCGCGGATCGCGCTCCAGCGTCGCCTCGACCTCGCCCAGTTCGATGCGGTGCCCGTGCAGCTTGATCTGGGTGTCGGCGCGTCCGACGAAGGTGATCCGGCCGTCGTCACGCCGCCGCACCAGGTCGCCGGTGCGGTACATGCGGGCCCCGGCGCGCGTGGTGAACGGATCCGGCACGAAGCGCTCGGCGGTCTGTGCGGGCCGCCGCAGGTAGCCGTGGGTCACGCCGTCGCCGCCGATGCACAGCTCACCCGTCGTACCGACCGGCACGGGACGCAACGCGGCGTCGAGGACGTGCAGTTGGGTGTTGGCGAGCGGGGCGCCCAGGGGCACCTCATCGAGGACCTCCTCGACCCGGGTGCTCACCGACCACACGGTGGTCTCCGTCGGCCCGTACATGTTCCACAGGCGGGCTCCCCGGGCGGGCAGGGCACGGGCCAGCGACGCCGGCATCCGCTCCCCTCCGCACAGCGCGGTGAGCCCCGGGGTGCCGGCCCAGCCGGCGTCGAGCAGCAGCTGCCAGCTCACCGGCGTGGCCTGGAGGTGGGTGACGCCGGGGCTCTCCAGACACGCGCGCAGGCGACTGCCGGAGCGTGTGGTGTCCTCGTCGGCGAGATGTACCGCCGCGCCCCGGGAGAGGGGCAGGTAGTAGTCGGTGACCGCCATGTCGAACGACGGTGTGGTCACGGACAGCCAGCCGTCGCCGGGGCCGAGCGGGAAGTCGCGGCCGAGCGCGGCGAGCAGGTTGGTGAGGGCCCGGTGCGGTACGACGACCCCTTTGGGCGTGCCCGTGGACCCCGAGGTGTAGATCACGTATGCCGGGTGCTCCGGCCCCGGCCGCACGGCGGGGGGTTCCTGCGCCTCACCGCCGTCCGGCCGGACGGCCGGCGCGTGATCGACCCGGCGGTCGGTGAGCACGGCCGCGGCCCCGGAGTCCGCCAGCAGGAAGGCCAGCCGTTCGGCGGGCAGCGCCGGGTCGAGGGGGACGTATGCCGCGCCCGCCTTCATCACGCCGATGAGCGCGGCGAGCAGGACCGGCGTACGCGGCAGCAGCACGGCGACCGGACGCCCGGGGCCGATCCCCTCGGCGTGCAGCCGGTGGGCGATTCCGTTGGCCATGCGGTCGAGGCGGGCGTAGCCGAGGGGCTCGGTGCCCGCGCCCGCGGCGATCACGGCCGGCGCCGCGGGGGTGCGGAGCGCGGCCTCCTCGAACTGCTCCAGAAAGCCCCTCTTCGCGTCGTACGGCACGTCGGTGGCGTTCCACTGCCGTGCCGGGCCGCTGACAACCGAAGGCTGTCCCACTCGGTTCACCACCCCCGCGTCAGCCGGCCAGGTCCGCCACGAAGGCGTCGAGCAGGTCGTCGGGCGCCTCCATGAACCGGTAGTGCGGGCCGTGCAGCAGCCGGAACGTGGTCTCCCCGCACTCCGCCCAGCCGTCCATCAGCCGATGGTCGACCTCGGTGTCCTCGTCCCAGCCGAGCGCGGTGATCGGGACCGGGAGGCGCACCGGCTCGGCGGGGCGGTAGCGCTTGTTGGCCTCCACGTCGCCCCGCAGGACCTCCAGGCTGAGGTCGACCAGGTCCGGCCGGGGCGTGCCGCCCAGCTCCACAATCAGGGTGCGTACCTCGTCGGTGAGTTCCGCGTCCGACATCTGCAGGAAGCGGCCGTGCGGGCCCTTGTGCGGGGCGATCTGCGAGGAGACGAAGAGCCGCGCCGGCAGCGGGCCGCCGCGTTCGTGCAGCCGGACGGCCGTCTCGTACCCCGGAAGGGCCGAACCGCAGTGGCCGAAGAGGCCGAACGGGCGGTCCAGGTACGGCAGGAGCACGTCGGCGAGGTCGTCGGCCAGCTTCTCGTACGTCGGGTAGGACGGCTCGCGGAAGCGGTTCTCCCGTCCGGGCAGCTGTACGGGGACGACCTCCATGTCGCCGACGAACCGCGGCCACCCGCGGTACATGCTGGCGCCGCACCCCGAGTAGGGCAGGCAGAACAGCCGGACGGCACCCTCGGCGGAGGGCTCGCGAAGGAACCAGCGGGAGGCGCTCATGCGGCCGGCTCCCCGAGTCGGCCGACCGCGTCGCGGCGCACCCGCCCCGCCATCGGCATGTGCTTGATGCCGGCGACGAAGTTCGAGTGCAGGTGCTCGATCCCGCCCGCGAACTCGAACGACTCGAAGGTCTGGAAGAGTTCGGTGAAGAGGATCTTCAGGCTCATCCGGGCGACGGTGTGTCCCACGCAGTAGTGCGGACCGCTGCCGAACGCCAGGTGCCGGTTGGGCTTGCGCCGGATGTCGAAGGTGAAGGGGTCGGCAAAGGCCTCGGCGTCCCGGTTGGCAGCGCCCAGCCAGACCACGACCGCGTCGCCCGCGCGGATCTTCTCGCCCCGCAGCTCGACGTCCTGGAGGGCGTAGCGCATGAAGTGGTTGGTGGGAGAGGCCCAGCGGAGTGCCTCGTCCAGCCCGGTGTTCAGCAGCTTCGGGTCCGTGCGCCACTCGTCCCAGACGCCGGTGCCCACGACCTCGGCCATCGCGCCGGTCGGCACGAAGGGCGTGGTGACGTTGGCCCCGAGGATCAGGCTGTAGCAGTTCGACAGGACGGCACCGGTCTCCAGCCGGGAGCCGTCGATCTCCATGTCGAGCAGCAGGCTGACGAGGTCGTCACCGAGGTGGTGGCGACGCTCGCGCAGGATGTCGTGGAAGTACGCGAACAGCTCGCGGTGAGCGCCCTGCAGCGTCTCGTCGACCCCGTCCGGGCCCCCGAACTCGGGGTCCTCCGGGGCGATGGACATCGTCGTCAGCCGGGTGAGGTGCGGCCAGTCCTCGCGCGGCAGGCCCATCATCGTGCCGGCCGTCGCCATCGGCAGCGCCATCATCGCCTCGGCGAAGTCGAACCGCTCCCCGCCGAGCGCGGGGGCCAGCAGCCGGTGCACCTCCGCGGTGACCGCGTCGCTGTACTTCTCCACCCGCTTGTTGGTCAGGGCACGCTGCATCGGGGCCCGCATCCTCGTGTGCCTCGGCGGGTCGGTCGCGGCCATCTGCCGGCCCCGGGCCGGGTCGTCCTTGCCCAGCAGGAAGAGCATGGTGCCGCGCTGGGAGGTGAACAGGGTGTGGTCGCGCAGCACGAGGTCGGCGTCCTCGAACGTGGTCACCGACCAGAACCCGAGGGTGTCGTCGACCTGCTGCCAGTGGACCGGCGCGTGCTCCCGCATGTCCTCCCAGACGGCGTGCGGGTCGCCGTGCGCGAACAGCAGGGGGTCGGTCAGGTCGACCGCGTGCCGGTCGACCTCGCCCGGGGCTGCGGACTTGTTGAGCCTCATCTGATGGGTCTCCTGGATCAGGGTGCGGGGACGGACGGGGCGGGTGCCGAGGCCTGTTGCTCCCGGAGCTCGCCGGCGAGCTCCGCCACCGTGGGCCGCAGGTAGAGCGTCCGTGCGGAGAGCTCCACGGAGTACTGCTCGTGGAGGCGGTTGAGCAGGTCGGCGGCGATCAGGGAGTGGCCGCCCAGTTCGAAGAAGTCGTCGTCCACGCCCACCGGCTCGACGCCCAGCAGGTCGGCCCACTCCTCGGCGACCGCCGCCTCGGTCGGCGTCCGGGGCGCCGTGTACTCCGACGGCAGCGCGCGCGGCGCCCGGCGGGCCGCGGGCAGCGCCGCCCGGTCCACCTTGCCGTTGCGGTTCAGCGGCAGTTCGGGCAGCGTGAGGACGGCCCAGGGCACCAGGTAGCCGGGCAGCTCGCCGCGCAGCCACTCCCGCAGCCGCCGGCCCAGCTCGGCGGGGGCGTCGTCCCCGGGCCGTACCGCGGTGACGTACGCCAGCAGCCGCTTGCCGCCGGCGCCGTCGCTCTGGCCGACCACGACGGCCTGGCGTACGTCCTCGTGGCCGCCGAGCACCGTCTCGACCTCACCGGGCTCGACCCGGTAGCCCTGTATCTTGAGCTGGCGGTCGGCGCGCCCCAGGAACTCCAGCGCCCCGTCGGCGAGGCGCCGCACCAGGTCGCCGGTCCGGTAGAGCCGCGCGCCCGGCACCGCGGCGAACGGGTCCGGCACGAAGCGCTCGGCGGTGGCCGCCGGACGTCCCAGGTACCCGCGCGCCAGGCCGTCTCCCCCCGCGTACAGCTCACCGGGCACACCGACGGGCACGGGGTGCAGCGCCGGGTCGAGGACCAGGGCCCGGGTGCCGCTGATCGGCCGGCCCAGCGGCACCGAGGTGCCGGCGACCGGTTCGCGGGAGGTCCAGCAGGCGGTGAACGTGGTGTTCTCCGTGGGGCCGTAGCCGTTGGTGAACAGCAGATGAGGATGGGCGCCGAGCAGGCGGCGCACATGCGCGGCGGAGACCACGTCGCCGCCAGCCAGCACATGGCGCAGCCCGGCGAACGCGTCCAGCTGCTGGTTGACCATCTGGTGGAAGAGGCCGGCGGTCATCCAGGCGACGGTCACGCCCTCGTCGACCAGCGTGGCGGCGAGGGCGTCGACGGCCAGCGGGCCGGGGGGATGGACCACCAGCCGGCCGCCGTTGACGAGCGGGGCCCACACTTCGAGGGTGGACGCGTCGAACGCCATCGGAGCGAGCTGCAGCACGCTGTCCGTCGGGCGGAACTCGGCCCAGTCAGGCTCCACGACCAGCCGCGCCACCGCCGCGTGCGGGACGCAGATCCCCTTGGGCTCGCCGGTCGAGCCCGAGGTGAAACTGACGTACGCGGCGGCGGCCGGCGGCACCGGCACGCAGACCGGCGGCCCGGCCCCGGGTTCCCCGGCGCCGGAGTCGAGCGGCAGGAGCGTGACGTCGTCGGGCCAGGACGCGGCGGCGCCGTCCTCCGCCAGCACCGTGCGGGCTCCCGTCCCGGCGAGCTGTCCGCGCAGGCGCTGGGCGGGGAGGTCGGGTTCGAACGCGGCGTAGGCCGCACCGGTCTTGAGGATGGCCAGCAGCGCCACGACGAGCCGCACCGACCGTCCGGCGACGACTCCGACCACCTGGTCGGGGCCGGCCCCCGCCCGGCGCAGCCGCGCGGCCAGCGCGTCGGCGGCACGGACCAGCCCCCGGTAGGTGAGCGACTCGTCTCCGCACGTGACCGCCACCGCGTCCGGGCTGCGCTCCGACTGCTCCTGGACCAGGACGTGAACGGGCCGCGGAGCGACCGGTGCGACGCCGGAACCGGCGAGGGACATGACCTCGGCCAGGTCGCCGGGGGGCAGCAGCGGCAGCACGGACAACGCGACGTCCTCGGGCCCCCGCACGGCCAGGAGCGCCCGGTGCAGCTGTCCCTCCAGGTACGCGGCCTCCCGCGCCGGCAGCGCCCCGGGGCCGGCCCCCGGCAGCACGGCCAGCCCGCCGGCGTGGGCCGCGACGGTCAGGCCGCGGACGGGCCGCTCCGGTTCGACCGCCCACTCCAGCCGGGCGTCCGCGAGGGCGGCCGTGTCGGCGTCGTACTCGTCGGCGGCCGCCAGGTCGCGGAGCGCCTCCGCGGCGTCGGCGGCCAGCCCGTGGACGCCCGCGTCCTCCCCGGCCTCGAACGCCAGCCCGCCTTCGCGGTCCGCGTCCCGGTACGCCACCCGTACCGTCTCCTGCAGCGTACGGCGGTGCAGTACGGCGGCCAGCGCGGCGAGCACGAGGGCGGGGGACAGCTCGGTGCCGGGCTTCACCCTCGGCTGCGATCCGGGCTGCGACCCGGACTGCCGTCCAGACAGATCGGTCACGGGCGGTTCTCCTTCGCAGGTGCGGACCGGGCCGGCTCCGCGGGGCGGGGCCGGCGCAGGGCGGACCGGTCGATGCGCTCGATCGCGGGCACGGCCGGGGCCCGGGGCTTCGCCAGCAGTTCGTCCACGTAGCAGGCGACCGCCGCGATGGTCGGGGACTCGAAGAGCAGGCTGAGCGGCACGTTGATCTCGTACTGCTGGCGGACGCGGTCCATGACCTCGGAGCCGAGCAGGGAGTGCCCGCCCAGCGCGAAGAAGTCGTCGTGGACCCCGACCCGGTCGAGCCCGAGGGCCTCGGCCCAGATGGCGGCCACCGCGGTCTCGGTCGGCGTGCTCGGCGCCTGGTGCGCCCCCGACGGGTCGACGGCCGGGTCGGGGCCGGGCAGCGCGTCCCGGTTCACCGCTCCGTTCCGGTCCGCGGCGAACCCGGGCACGACGACGAGGTGGGACGGCACCGCGGGGGCGGGCAGCCGGTCCTGCAGTCGTTGGTGCAGCCGCGCCACGACCCGGCGGCCGCGCGCGACCGACCGCGGGTCGTTCGCCACCGGGCGGTCTCCCCCGCCGCGGGCGCCGGGCCCCGGGCGCCGCCCGAAGCCGGCCGGCGGTGCCGCGGCCCGTTCGGCGCGCTCCTCCGCGCCCGGCGGGCGCGCCGAGCAGCAGTTCCAGGGATCCGGGAGCCGCACCGTACTGGACGAGCGCCGGGTACCCGGCGGCCTCGGCCGCCGCGACCGGGGCGGCCGGGTCGACGGGACCGCCCGGCGCGGCGGGGCGGGGGGCGAGGGCCGCGGTCACGTCGGCGGCGGTGACGCCCGGACCGCTCCCGGCGTGTGCCAGGGCCCCGAGCCGCCCGTGCACGCGGGCGTCGGGCACCGAGGTCACCAGGAGCCGCTCGGGAGCGTGCGCGTCCAGGTACCGGGTGAGGGCCTCGGTGGTCAGGCCGTCCGACACCCAGTCGAGGGTGTCCGCGGGCGCGCCGGCGGCCACGGGCGCACCGGCCCGCAGGACCACGTCGTAGCAGTACACGCTCAGCTCGTTCCGGTGCCGGCCGAGCCGCGGCAGCACGTACACCTCGGCCAGCCCGTCGAGACGCCCGGCCAGCCCGGTGAAGTACTCCGGGTCCAGCAGCAGTTCGTCCTCCTGGCCGACCCGGGCGGCCAGCGCGCGGCGCAGTCGCCGGGCGTCCGCGTCCGGGTCCAGCGCCTCCAGCCGCCCCGGCAGGTGCAGCGCCTCGGCCAGCGGCAGACTGCGGACGGACCCCAGGTAGACGTGGCCCCCCGGACGCAGCACCCGCAACGCGCCGGACAGGACCCGCTCCAGATAGGCGGCGTCGGGGAAGTACTGGGTGACCGCGTTGAGGACGACCGTGTCGAACCCGCGCTCCGGCAGCCCGTCGAAGTCGTCCGCGGCCTGCTGCCGGAGCGAGACGTCCTCCGCCTTCGTCGCCAGCCAGTCCTGGTGCTCGCGGATGTGGCGCAGCGCGACCGCCGAGAGGTCCGTGGCGGTGTACGTGGCACAGCGCGGCGCGAGCCGGAACAGCAGGGCGCCCGTGCGGCAGCCGATCTCCAGCACGTCGGACGGCCCGAGCGAGCGCACCCGGCGGAACGTGGTGTCGGCCCACTCCCGCATCTCGGCACCCGTGAGGTACTCGCCGGTGTGCGGGCTGTTCCAGCCGGTGATGTTGAGGGCCGGGTCGTCCTCCGCGGCCCGCGCACCGTAGGTCTCCTCGAACGCCGCGCCCGGGTCCTCCCCGCCGCGGCCGTCGTCCGGGCGCAGCGCCACGTGCGCCACCAGCTCCGGCCCCTCCGCACCGTCGTGCACGCCGACCAGGGCTCGCTCGACGTCGCGGGCGGCGTGCAGGACGGACTCGACGTCGGTGGGCTCGACCCGGTGGGTGCGGATCCGGATGCCGCGGCCCAGCGGCTCGACGTGCCCGTCGGGCGTGACGCGGGCGCGCAGTCCGGTACGCAGCAGCCTGCGCCCCGCCGTCAGGGGGTCGCCGGCCAGGAGGCGATCCAGCTCCCGGGGCCGGCCCAGGATCCCCCCGGGCAGCGGTACGCCGCCGATGCACAGTTCGCCCGGTACGGAACCGGGGACCGGCAGCCCCGCCTCGTCCAGCACCCAGAGCCCCGGCCCGGGCTCGGGAGCGCCGAGCTGCGCCAGCCCGCCGGGCTCCGCCGTGTCGCCGACCGTGTGCACGAGGACGTCCGCCGCCAGGTGCGCCGGCCCGGAGCGCAGCTGGAGTACGCAGTTCCGTGCGGCGGCGCGCAGCCGCGCGACGAGCGCCGGCCAGGGCCGTTCGCCCGCGCAGACCACCCGGCTCAGCGCGGGCAGTTCGGGTGCCGTGCCGAGCAGCTCGTGCAGCGTCGCGGTGGCGCAGCCGAGCACGGCGACCGGCGCGGACCGTACGGTCGCGGCCAGCGCCTCGGGCGTCCGGTCCACGGGGAGGACGAGGGGAACCCCCGCGGCCAGGGGCCACAGCAGCTCCCACGGCCCCAGGTCGAACCCGCGGGGGACCGTCAGGACCCCTCGGCCCGTACCGGCGTCCGCGCCGTCCCGATACGGGGCGGCGGCCCGCAGCAGTCGGTGGGCGACCCCCGCATGCGTGTTGACGGTGCCCTTCGCCACCCCGTCCACGACCTCCGGGTAGTTCACGAACGCGCCCTGGCCGGGCTCGGGTACGGCCGCGGGCCGGTCCGCGGGCCACCGGGACAGGTCGGCGGCCATGTCGAACGCCCGCACCAGCGGGTCGAGGCCGTCCGGGCCCGGGCCGTCGGTCAGCACCACGGCGGCCGAGCAGTCGAGCAGCACGTCGTTGAGGTCCCGCACCGGAGCCGCCGGGTCGAGCGGCACCGCCAGGGCCCCGGCCTTGAGCACGCCGAGGAGGGCGGCGAGCAGCCGGGGCGAGGGCGGCAGGCAGACGGCGACGGGCTGCCCGGCCGCCACGCCCAGCTCGCCGAGCTGCCACGACAGCCGGTTGGCCCAGGCGTCGAGCGCACCGCGGCCCAGGACCTCGTCGCCGTACCGCACCGCGGTGTCCTCGGGGTGCTCGCGCGCCCGGCGTTCGACCAGGGCGTTCACCGTGGTGTCGGGGAGCGGGTCCGCCGGTCCGGAGATCTCGTCCAGCCGGGTCAGCTCGCCGCGGCCCACGACGGGAAGCTCGCGGACCGGGGCGTCCGGAGCCTCGCACACGGCGTCGATGACCGTGGTCAGCGAGTCCAGCATCCGGCGCACGATGTCCTCGGTGAAGACGTCGGTGGAGAAGTAGACCGTGCCGCGGATGCCGCCGTCGTCGTCCGGCTCCAGGTCCACCTCCAGATCGAATCGGGCCGTGTTCGTGCTGAGCGGCTCGATGGTGAAGGTGAGGTCGCCCAGCCGCGCACTCCAGCGGGGCGAGTTGTCGAAGCCCATCTGGTGCCGCACCAGCGGGACCCGGGCCCGGTTGTCCCGTTCGGGCGTGATGACCTCGACGATCCGCTCGAAGGGCACGTCCTGGTTCTCGTACGCCCCGAGGCTCACCTCCCGTGCCTGCCGCAGCAGTTCGCGGTACGACGGCGTGCCGGAGGTGTCCATGCGGAGCACCAGTTCGTTGACGAAGCAGCCCGTGAGGTGTTCGAGCTGCGCCCGGCGACGGCCCGCCACGGCCGAGCCGATGATGATGTCGTCCTGTCCGCTCCACCGGGACAGCACCAGCGACTGGGCGGCGAGCAGCGCCATGAACGGCGTGGCCCGCTCGGCCTCCGCCAGCGCGGTCAGGCGGCGGACCACCTCCGGCTCCACCCGGTACCGGATCGATCCGCCCTGCCAGGTCAGCTCGGCGGAGCGGGGCAGGCCGGCGGCGACGTCCACGAGCCGGGTGTCCGCCAGGCGTTCGCGCCAGTAGTCGAGCTGCTCGGTGACCTCCGGCCCGTCGAGCCACTCGCGCTGCCACACGGCGAAGTCGCCGTACTGCACGGTGAGGTCGGGCAGGTGCGGGTCGCGGCCCTCCACGCGGGCCGAGTAGCGTTCGCCCAGCTCCCGGATGAGGACGTTCATGGCCCAGCCGTCGGTGGCTATGTGGTGCTGCACCATCAGCAGCAGGTGCTCGTCGGGGGCGAGCCGCAGCAGCGTGGGCCGCAGCATCAGGTCGTGTTCGAGGTCGAAGGGCCGGCCGGTTTCCTCGGCGCAGCGCCGCCGGGCCGCCTCCTCGCGTTCCCCGGCCGGCAGCGGACCGAGATCGACCAGCGGCAGGTCGAGGCCCCGGTACGGGTTGACGCACTGCACGGGCACGCCGTCCACCTGGTGGTAGGTCGAGCGCAGCACCTCGTGCCGCTCGACGATCTCACCGAGGCACCGCCGCAGCAGCTCCGCGTCCAGCCGGCCGCGCAGCCGTGCGGCGCCCGCCACGTTGTAGAACACGCTCTGCTCTTTCATCTGGCTGAAGAACCAGATGCGCTGCTGGGCGGGCGACACGGGCATGGCCCGGCGGTCGCCGGCGTAGCGTGCGATGCGCCCGGTGGACGCGGTCAGGGCCTGTCGGGCGACCAACCGGTCGAGCAGTTCCCGCTGTTCGGCTGTGAGTGGGGTCGGTCGCATGCGCGCCTCGCCTTCGCTGGCTGGTCATCGGTGCTGGTCGTGGTGGCGGTACGGGATCACCCGGCCGCGGCCGCGGCGGCCCGGTCGGCCCCCGCGGGCGCCGTCAGGGGCAGCGGGTGTCCGGGCAGCGGGAAGCGGCGGCACAGGTCCGCCACCCGGGCGGCCGCCTCGGCCCGTACGACCGGATCGAGGTGGTGGCGGCGGGGGCCGTCCGGCCGTACGGCCGTCAGGACCGTGTCGAGGAGGTCCGCGCACGCGGTCATCTCGGCGACCCCCATCCCGCGCAGCGCGAGTACGTTGGTTCCCAGGCGTACCCCGCTGGTGACCCGGGGGCCGTGGGGATCGCCGGGGATGGTGTTCTTGTTGACGACGACTCCGCAGCTCTCCAGGGCGCGTTCGGCGATGCGCCCGGTCAGGCCGCGGCATCCGACGTCCAGCAGGACCATGTGGGTGTCGGTGCCGCCGGTCAGCACGCGGTGGCCCCGGTCGTGCAGCTCGGCGGCGAGCGCGCGGGCGGTGGCGACGATGCGCCGGCCGCGCTCCCGGAACCGGGCGGTGCCCAGCTCGGCGAAGGCCCGGGCCTTCGCGGCGACCGTGTTGAGCCGCGGGGTGCCCTGGACGTACGGGAAGACCCCGTCCTCCAGCGTGGCACGCAGCGTCCTGCCCGAGGCGGTGTGCGTGTCCGCGTCCCGGCCCAGCAGGATCAGCCCGCCGCGGGGGCCGTACAGCTGCTTGTACGTGCTGGTCGTCGTCACGTGGGCCACGTCGACCGGGCTGGGGTGGACGCCGGCGGCGACCAGCCCCGCGATGTGCGAGATGTCGGCCACCAGATACGCGCCGACCTCGTCGGCCACGTCCCGGAAGCGCCGGAAGTCGATGGTCCGCGGATACGCGCTCGCGCCGCAGAAGATGAGCCGCGGCCGGTGCCGGCGGGCCAGTTCCGCCACGGCCCCGTAGTCGATCAGCCCGTCGTCGTCCAGGCCGTAGCGGACGGGGGTGAAGAAGCGTCCCGACATCGAGGCGGAGGCCCCGTGCGTGAGGTGCCCCCCGGCCTTGAGGTCCATGCCGAGCACGGTGGCCCCGGGGTCGAGCAGCGACCCCAGCACCACCTGGTTGGCGGTGGAACCGGAGTGCGGCTGGACGTTGGCGTGGGCGGCGCCGAAGGCCTGCTTCGCGCGGCGCACGGCGAGCCGCTCGACCTCGTCGACGAGTTCGCAGCCCGCGTGGTAGCGGGCCCCGGGGTACCCCTCGGCGGTCACGTTGCCGGCGGCGCTCGCCTCGCACACCAGGACGGCGGGGTCGGCCGTGCTGGCCGCCGCGACCATGGCGAGCGTCTCGTGCTGGCGGACCTGCTCGCGCTGCAGCAGCCCGTACAGCTCCTCGTCGCGGGCCTGGAGCACGTCGGCGCCGTGCGCGAGGGTCCGGTGCAGGATGCCTGCCATCAGGAGGTCTCCTCCTCAAGGCCGTCCAGCATGGCCCGGGTCTGCGCGCCGTCCAGGGACCGCACGTGCAGATAGATCTCCGCGAGGGCCTGTGCGTCGGCGCCGGCCGCCCGGGCCGTGCTCTCGGCCACGGCGGCCTGGTCGGCGAGGGTCCGCGCCTCGAAGACGTCGCGCAGCGACACGTCGATCCGCAGGTGGTCGCTGAGCGCGTACGCGATCTGCGTGACGCCCAGGGAGTTGCCGCCGCGTTCGAAGAAGTCGTCGTGGACACCGACGCGTTCTGCCCCGAGCACGTCGGCCCAGATGTCCGCGAGCGCGTGCTCCAGCGGGGTGCTGCAGGCCACGTAGGGCGTGGACGTGCCCAGCCGCACCGGATCGGCATCCGGCAGCGCCGAGCGGTCGACCTTCCCGTTCGCCGACAGCGGCAGGGTGCCGAGCTGCACGAAGGCGTCGGGGATCATGTAGTCCGGAAGCCGGGCCGCGAGGTGGGTCCGCAGCTCCCCGGCGTCGGGACCGTCCTGGCCGGCGGGCACCACGTAGGCGGTCAGCCCCACGCCGTGCCCGGCGTCGTCGGTGCGGACGACGGTCACCGACTCGGCCAGGCCCGGGTGGCGGCCGAGGGCCGCGTCGACCTCGCCGAGTTCGATCCGGAAGCCCCGCACCTTCACCTGGTGGTCGAGCCGCCCGACGAGGTGGATCAGGCCGTCCTCCGCGTACCGGGCCAGGTCACCGGTCCGGTACAGCCTGGCCCCCGGGGGGACGGCCGGGAAGACGCCCGCGTACGGGTGCGGGACGAAGCGCTCCGCGGTCAGCGCCGGGCGTCCCAGATACCCCCGGGACAGGCCTGTTCCGGCCAGGCACAGCTCACCCGCCACCCCGACGGGGACCGGTTCTCCGCGCTCGTCGACGATCAGCGCCTGCTGGTTGTCCATGGGACGCCCGTACGGGATGTGGACCCACCCGGGGTCGGTCCGCACGACCCGGTGGACGATGGAGTGGATCGACGCTTCGGTGGCACCGCCCATCACGACGACGTCGAGGTCCGGGAAGAGCGCGCGGGCCCGGTCCGGCAGGGACACCGGCACCCAGTCCCCGCCGAGGAAGGCGGTGCGCAGCGAGGGCGCGGCGGGGCGCGCGGAGCCGTAGGAGTCCACCAGGGACTCCAGCAGGCTGGGCGCGGAGTTCCACACGGTGACCGCGTGCCGCTCCACCAGCTCCGCCCAGTGCCGCGGGTCCTTCGCCGACGCGGCGTCGGGCAGCACCGTGGTGCCGCCCGCCGCCTGCATGCCGAGGAGTTCGTACACCGACATGTCGAAGCTCAGCGACGACAGGGACAGTACGGAGTCGCCGGGGCCGACCGACTGGCGGCGGTTGAGGTCGGCGATGTTGTTGGCGGCGCCGCGGTGGGTGACCGCGATGCCCTTGGGCCGGCCGGTGGAGCCGGACGTGTAGATGATGTACGCGAGGTCGTCCGGCCGGGCCGCCGCGGTCTTCCCGTCCCCTGCCGCCTCGGTCTCCCGGTCCCAGTCTCCGGGCAGCAGCACGACCGGCCCCGGCTCCCCGCCGCCGCCCGGAGCCGCGGCCACGGGCAGCCTGCCCAGACGGTCCTCGTCCGTCAGCAGCACGGCGGGGCGGGCGTCGCGGAGCATGAACTCCAGCCGCTCCGCCGGATAGGCGGCGTCCAGCGGCACGTACGCGCCGCCGGCCTTGAGCGTGCCGAGCACCGACACGGCCACCTCCGCGGTGCGGTCGAGGCAGACGGCGACCGCGACGTTCGGCCCGACCCCCGCCCCGCGCAGCCGCGTCGCCAGTCGTTCCGCCCGCTCGTCCAGCTCGCCGTAGGTGAGGGCGCCCCCGGACCAGACGAGCGCGGGCGCGTCGGGGCGCTCCCGCACCTGCCGCTCGACCAGTTCGTGCAGGCATTCCTCCGGCGCGGGCGCCCCGGTGGCGTTCCACCCCGCCACCGCGCGCTCCACCTCCGCGGGCGTGAGCCACGGAAGGGAGTCGAGGCGGGCGTCGGGATCCGCGGTGGCGGCGGTGAGCAGCACCTCGTAGTGCTCCCAGAGCCGGCGGACCGTCGACTCGTCGAAGAGGTCCGTCGCGTACTCGATGAACCCGGTGAAGGCACCGTCCACCTCGCGCAGCTGGACGTTCAGGTCGCACTGGGTGCCGTTGCGCTCGATGCCGGCGGCCACGGCCTCCAGCCCCGGCAGGTCGAGGACCGGCTCCGGGGCGTTCTGCAGCAGGAACAGCACCTGCGCCAGCGGGTTGACGCTCAGGTCACGCGGAATCTGCAGCTCCTCGACCAGCCGCTGGAAGGGCAGGTCCTGGTTGTCCAGGGCGGCCAGCGTGGTGGCCCGGACCCGTCCCAGCAGGTCGGCGAACGTGTGGGCGCCGTCGAGCGAGGTGCGCAGCGGCACGGTGTTGACGAAGCAGCCCATGGTCCGCTCCGTCTCCGGGGTGCGGGTGGCGACGCCCGTGCTCACCACGACGTCCTGCTGGCCGGTGCTCCTGGCGAGCAGCACCTTGAACGCGGCCAGCAGCACCATGAACGGCGTGCTGCCGGCGGCGCGGGCCGCCGCCGCCACGGCGCGGGACAGTTCGCGGGACAGGGCGACCGGCAGCTGGCGGCCGCGCAGGGTCTGCGCGGCGGGCCGTGGCCGGTCCAGGGGGAGGTCGAGCAGCCGGGGCGCGTCCTTGAGCCGCTCGCGCCAGTACGCCAGCTGGGACCCCAGGCGCTCCGGGGCCAGGTGCTCGGCCTCCCACACCGAGAAGTCCGGGTAGTGCACCTCGGGTTCCGGCAGGCCGTGGCCGTCGGGCGCGCCGGCGGTGAGGGCCGCGTACAAGGCCCCCGTCTCCTGCAGCAGGATGCCGCACGACCACATGTCGGAGACCAGGTGGTGCACACTGAGGGCGAGGACGTGGTCGTCGGCCGCCAGCCGCAGCAGCCGGGCGCGCAGCAGCGGCCCCTCCGCCAGATCGAAGGGGCGGGCCGACTCGGCGGTGAGCGCCGCGTCGAGTTCCTCCTCGGTGACCTCGGTCAGCGGCAGCCCGACGTCCACGCGTGCGTCGACGATCTGCACGGCCTCGCCGTCGAGCTGGTCGAACCGGGTGCGCAGCGCCTCGTGCCGGTCGGTCACCCGCCGAAGCGCTCCGTGCAGCGCCTCCCGGTCCAGCGGGCCCTTCAGCCGAACGGCCAGGGGGATCGTGTACGCGCTCGTGCCCGGAGTGAGCTGCTCGACGACCCACAGGCGTTCCTGCGCGGAGGCCATGGGAAAGATGGTCGGCGGGGATTTCTGCATGGCCGTCTCCACACGTAGGCGTTGCGGTCTTGGTCGGCAGCCGGGCGGGCGCCCCGCAGGGCGCGGTCCGGCGGCACCCCGGTGGCGGGGACAGACTGGCAAGGAACGCGGGCTCGCAGACAGTCCGGAACTTTCCTGACGGGCCGCCGCCCCGCGGCCCCTGCCGGGGAGGTCGGCCGGGTTCTAGGGTCGTTCGTACGCCCCGCGCCCCGATCCGGGAGGATCCCTTGTCGCCCGTACCGGATCTCGTCATCGCCCGGCGCTTCAACGGGCCGCCCGACAGCGCCAACGGCGGCTACGCCTGCGGCCGGCTGGCCGCCCTTGCGGAGGCCGCGGGGCACCTGGACGGCTGCGCCGCGGTCACGCTGCATCTGCCGGTGCCGCTGGACTCTCCGCTGACCTACCGGGTCTCCGGCAGGCGCGGGCACGCCTGGCACGGAGACGACCTCGTCGCGTCCGTGGCGGGCGGCGGCGCCGGCCTCCCGGCCCCGCCGCCGGTGGGGCCGGCGCAGGCCGGGGCGGCCGAGGCGGCGTTCGACGGTGCCGGGCATCCCTTCCCCGGCTGCTTCGTGTGCGGCACCGCACGCCCCCGCGACGGGATGGGCCTGCGGCCGGGGCCGGTCGCGGGCAGTCCCGGCACGGTGGCGTGCGCCTGGACCCCGGGGCCGGACCTGGCCGACGAGAACGGCCGGATCCGCGCGGAGTTCGTGTGGAGCGCGCTCGACTGCCCGGGCGGCTGGACCGCCGACCCGGCGCGCAGGCCCCGGGTGCTCGGCCGGATGACCGCGGCCGTCGGTGAACTCCCGCTCGCCGGTGCGCGGCTCGTTCTGGTGGGCCGGCTGGAGCGCCTGGACAGGCGCACCGCCGCCATCAGCACCGCCCTGTACGGCACGGCGCACGGACGACCGCTGGCCGTGGCCGGTTCCGTGTGGGTCGCGCTCGACGGGGCGGCCACGGGCTGACCGGGCCGGCGCGTCACCGCGGCCGGGGCGCGCGGCAGTGCGCTCCCGCTGTCGTGTGGTCTCCTCCGGGGCGGGCGTCATCGGCGGTCGGCGTCCGCGAGCACGGTGCGCAGGCGGGCCGCCAGCGTCGTCACGTGCGGTTCCGTCAGCAGGGAGAAGTGGTCTCCGGGAACCTCGTGGATGGTCAGGGGGGCCCGGGCGAGGTCCTGCCAGCCGAGTGCGGGGTCGCGGGTCAGGTCTCCGGAGCGGTCGGCCGCGCGGAGCAGCACCAGGGGGGTGCGCACGGGTTCCGGCCGGTACCGGCTCATGGCGTGGACGTGTGCGCGGGCGACCTCCCGGGCGTGTGTGTCGAGCAGCAGGAGGCGGTGCACGGAGTCGGGGTCCGTGGAGAGCAGTTCCTCGACGAGATCCGCCGGCACGCCGGACGTGTCCGCCCCGTTCCCCGCGGCGTGCGATTGCGGCGCGTCGAGCAGCCGGGACAGTGCCGGCAGGTGCGGTTCGCAGCGGTCGAGGAAGTCCACGAGGCCCTCCATCTGACGGGCCATCCGGCCAGGTGCCCTGCTGTCCAGGAGCACGACCGGCCCCACCGCACGTCCCGCCTCCCCGAGCTGCCTGGCCACTTCGGTGGCGACCACACCGCCGAAGGACCAGCCGCCGAGCAGGATCGGGCCGTCGGGCCGCAGTTCCCGGATGTGCCGGGCGTGGTGGCTGGCGAGTTCGCGGACGTCCCGGCAGGGCTCCCGCTCGCCGTCCACGCCGGGGGCCTGCAGCGCGTGGAACGGCCGTTCCGTGCCGAGGGCGTTCGCGAGCAGGCGGAACCCGCCCACGCCGCCCTCGACCGGGTGGACGCAGAAGAACGGGGGCGCGTCTCCGGCGGGCTGCAGGGTGACGACCGGACCGGTGGTGCGGTCGTCACCCTGCAGCCACCGGGCGAGGGATGCGGGGGTCGTGTGCTGGAAGAGGCCGGCCAGGGGGACCCGCCGGCCGAGCAGTTCCTCCAGCCGGGTCTGGACCCGGACGAGGAGGAGGGAGTTGCCGCCGGCGTCGAAGAAGTCGTCCTGCCTGCCCGTTCCTGGCCGGGAGAGCACCTCGTTCCAGACGCGGGCGATGTCGCTCTCCAGCCCGGCCAGGGGCGGGACGGCGACGGCGCCGGCGTCGGCGGTCCGTCCGGCGGCGGGCAGCCGGGAGCGGTCCAGCTTCCCCCTCGGCGTGAGGGGCAGTTCGGTCAGGACCGTCACCGTGGGCACCACGGGCGTGGGGAGCAGGGTGCGCAGATGCCGGCGGACGGCCTCGGTCGAGGCGTCCGGGCCGGTCACGTAGCCGATCAGCCGGTCGTCCCGCGGGAGGACGGCGGCCGTGCGGACGCCGGGTGCGGATCTCAGGGCGGCCTCGATCTCGCCGGGCTCCACCCGATGGCCGCGCAGGTTCACCTGGTCGTCCGCCCGGCCGAGCACCAGGACCGCGCCGTCGGCGCACCGGCGGCCGAGGTCGCCGGTGCGGTAGGTGCGCTCCCCGTCCTGCTCGCCGAACCGGGCCGCGGTGCCGGCCGGATCGCCGTCGTATCCGGCCGACAGGTACGGCGTACGGACGACGATCTCGCCGGTCTCGTCGACACCCGCCGGGAACCCGCCGGGTGTCCGCACCTGCAGGTCCACCCCGTCGATTCCGGTGCCGACCGGGATCGGGTCGCGGGGCGGGCGGGGGACCCGGTGCCAGGAGACCGCCTGCGGTGTCTCGGTGGTGCCGTAGAGGTTGACGAACTCGGCGTTCGGCGCCGGGAGGTCCTCGACGTGCCGGGCGGTCAGCCGGTCGCCGCCGAAGAAGACGTACCGCAGGTCGGGCAGTTCCCGGCCCGGCCGCGCGACCAGCTCGCCGAGGCCCGGGGTGAGGTGGGCGACGGTGACCTGCTGCCGGAGCAGCCAGCGTACGAGCCGTTCGGGGGACCGCGCCTGCTCCTCGTCCGGTACGCACACCGTGCCGCCGAGGGTCAGCGGTCCGAGCGCCTCGCGCAGGAACGGGTCGTGCCCGAGCCCGCCCAGCGCGCTCCACCGGTCGCCGGGGCCGAGGCCGAACTCGCGCGCCTGCCGGTCGAAGAAGTGGGTCAGCGGGGCGTGCGTGCCGATCACGCCCCTGGGGGTGCCCGCGGTCCCGGAGGTGAACGCGAGGTACGCGGCGTCCCACGGACCGACCGGGACACCGGGCCGCGGCGCCGTCGCGGTGAGGTCGGTCCGCAGCACCACCGGTGCGTCCAGATCCGCCGCCGGCCCGAGCCGGACCAGCGCGCGG
This sequence comes from Streptomyces synnematoformans, assembly GCF_039531005.1. Taxonomy (NCBI): domain Bacteria; kingdom Bacillati; phylum Actinomycetota; class Actinomycetes; order Kitasatosporales; family Streptomycetaceae; genus Streptomyces; species Streptomyces synnematoformans. The sequence goes on along the minus strand of NZ_BAAAPF010000005.1, from coordinate 50,778 downwards.
GCCCCGGAGGCGGCCAGCAGCCGACCGCGTCTGGCCGGCGGGTCCGCGGGGTCGAGCAGGACGAACGCCGCCCCGGCCTTCAGCACGCCGACCGTCGCGCACACCAGTGCCGCGGACCGCGGGCCGTCCAGGGCGACCCGCTCGCCCGGCCGGATCCCGGCGCCGGACAGTTCGGCGGCGAGCGCGTTGGCCCGCTCGTCCAGTTCCCGGTAAGTCCAGGTCCCGGCGGCGTCGGTGAGCGCGACCGCCTCCGGTGCGCGGTCCGCTTGTGCTTCGACGAGGTGGTGCACGGCGTGCTCGGCACGCCGCGGCAGCACCGGCGCGGGCCGCACGGGGGCCGCCGCCGGGTGCTGGAGCCGGTACTCCTCGACGGGGCGGTCCGGTTCCGCCGCGATCTGCTCCAGCAGGGACACGTACTGTCCGAGGAGCCGCTCCATGCGCTCCGGCAGGAACAGGTCGGTGTTGTGGACCAGCGAGAACGACAGCCCGGGGCCCTCGTCGTCCACGTACAGCGTGAGGTCCAGCTTCGACGCCGTCTCGTCCGGCAGGTCGGCCGTCACCGTCACGTCCGCGAGGTCGGTCACCGGCGCGGCCCCGGGGAGCATGTTGAGCATGACCTGGAAGAGCGGCTGGCGGCTGAGGTCGCGTTCCGGCGCGACGGCCTCGACGATCTGCTCGAACGGCACGTCCTGCCGGTCGAACACCTCCAGCACGTGGTCGCGGACGCGGTCCAGGAGGTCACGGAACCCGGGGTTCCCGGACAGGTCCGTGCGCAGCGGCAGCATGTTCAGGAAGCAGCCGACCAGCTGCTCCACCTCGGCGTGGTGCCGGCCCGACACGGGGGTGCCGACGACGACGTCGCGCTGTCCCGCGGCCCGGCCCAGCAAGAGCTGGAAGGCGGCGAGCAGCGTCATGAACAGGGTCGCCCCGGCCGGGCGGCCGACGGCCCGCAGGCGGGCGGCGCTCTCGGGGTCCAGTTCGGCGTGGACCCGGCCGCCGGTGAAGGTCTGCACCCGGGGCCGGGGCCGGTCGGTCGGCAGGTCCAGCAGCGGGGCGTCGGCCAGGTCGGCGTGCCAGCCGGCCAGCTGGTCCGCCAGCGGGAGACGGCGCTGCCAGTACGCGTAGTCGGCGTACTGCACGGGCAGCGGCGCGAGGCCCGCGGCCGAGCCGCCGGCCCGGTACATCTCGGAGAGCTCCCGCGTCAGCACCCGCAGGGACAGGCCGTCCCCGGCGATGTGGTGCAGCGTCGCCGCCAGGACGTGTTCGCCGGGCCGGACGCGCAGCAGCAGCCACCGGATCGGCACGTCGCGCGCCAGGTCGAACGGGACCGCATGCTCCTGCCGGCAGCGGGCGGCGACCTCCTCCTCGGTGACGTCCACGGTCGGCAGCACGTCCGCGGGCGGCTCGACCACCCGCGCCCACGGCACCCCGTCGCGTTCCTCGGACACGGTGCGCAGGACTTCGTGGCGCCGCATCAGGTGCGTGATCGACCGGCGCAGCGCCGGGACGTCGAGATCCCCGGTGAGCCGCAGGGTGCACGGGATGTGGAAGGCGTCGCCGGCGGACCCGAGCCGCTCGACGAACCAGATCCGCTGCTGCGCGTAGGACAGCGGGGCCGGTTCGCCGTCCGGCCGGCGGGTGAGCGGGGCCGCGGCCGGCTGTCCGGAGCCGGTCCGGGCGGCGCGTTCGAGCAGCCGGGCAAGCCCGGCGGGGGTCGGAGCGTCGAACACGGCCCGCACGGGCAGGTCCGCGCCGAAGGCCGTGCGTATCCTGCGCACGAGGGTGGCCACGAGCAGCGAGTGGCCGCCCAGCTGGAAGAAGTCGTCGTGCGGCCCGGCCGCGTCGATGCCGAGCACCTCGGCGACGAGTCCGCAGAGGATCTCCTCGCGCTGGGTCCGCGCGCGCCCCGGGCCGCCGGCGGCCGCCGCGGGCGGGTCGGGGAGCGCGCGCGCGTCGACCTTGCCGTTGCGGCTGAGCGGCAGCGCGTCGAGCGGGACGTACGCCGCGGGCACCAGGTGCCTGGGCACGATCGCGCCCACGTGCTCGCGCAGCGACTCGCCGTCGACCTCCCCGGCCTCCGGGACGACGTAGGCGACCAGCCGCTGGTCCCGTACCTGCACCACCGCCTGCCGGACGGCGGGGTGCCGGCTGAGCGCGGCCTCGATCTCGCCCGGCTCGATGCGGAACCCGCGCAGGGAGATCTGCCGGTCCGCCCGTCCCAGGTACTCCAGGGCGCCCGAGCCCGACCAGCGGGCCAGGTCGCCGGTGCGGTACATGCGCTCTCCGCCGCGGCCGAACGGGTCGGGCAGGAACGACGCGGCGGTGCGCCCCGGCTGCCGCAGGTACCCGCGCGCCAGCTGGGCGCCCGCCACGTAGAGTTCACCGGTCACCCCGGCGGGGACCGGTTGCAGCCGGTCGTCCAGGACGTAGCAGCGTACGTTCCACACCGGGCGGCCGATCGGCGGGAGCGGCGCGGTCTGCTCGTCCGCGGGCGGCGACGTCCACGTGGTGACGACGTGGGTCTCGGTGGGGCCGTAGTGGTTGTGGACGCGGACCCGGGTGCGCAGGCGCTCGACGGCGTCGGTCAGCACGAGGGCCTCGCCGGCCTGGACGACGTCGGCCAGCCCGGGGGTCTCCTCCCCCGGTGCCTCGGCCACCGCCTCGATCACGGTGCTGGGTGCGAAGTACCGGTCGATGCGCTGCTCCCGCAGCCAGGCCCGCATGGCCTCCGGTTCCATCCGCAGGTCCCGCCCGGGCACCACCAGGCACTGGCCGGTGGTCAGGACGGACAGGACCTCCTGGGCGAAGACGTCGAAGCCGCTGGCCGCGGTCTGGGCGGTCCGCGTCCCCGGCCCGCCGGGAAGCCGGTCGGCGTGCCAGGCCAGCAGGTTCACCAGCGCACTGCCCGGCATGACGACGCCCTTGGGGGCGCCGGTCGAACCCGAGGTGTGGATGACGAAGGCGGGGTGCGCGGGGAGTAGGGGGACGGTGCGCTCCCGGTCGGCGACGTTGCTGCCGGAGTACGCCGCGAGGTCCTCCGGCAGCTCGCTGAGGACGAGGTCCGCCTCGGACGAGAGCAGGGCGATCCGCTCCGCGGGGTGTTCCCGGTCGATCGGCAGGTAGGCGGCACCGGCCTTGAGGACGGCGACCACGGCCACCACCAGCTCCGGCGAGCGCGGCAGGGCGAGGCCGACGGCCGACTCCGGTCCCGCGCCGCGGGCGATGAGCCACCGCGCCAGCCGGTTCGCCCGGGTGTTCAGCGCGGTGTAGGTGAGGGCGCCGTGCACGGCCTCGGCGTCCGGTGTGCGCTCCACCTGGGCCTCGATGAGGTCCGGCAGGGTGCGGGGCGGGACCGGCCGGCGGGTGTCGTTCCACTCGGTCAGCACGCGGTCCCGTTCGGCCGCGTCCAGTAGGGGCAGGTCACCGATGCGTACGCCGGGGTCGGCCGCGACGGCGGAGAGGACCGCGAGGTACCGGGCCCCGATGCGCTCGACGGTGGCGCGCTCGAAGAGGTCGGCGTTGTACTGGAGCCCCAGGTCGATCCCGGCGGCCTCGCCCTGCGCTCCGTGCGCCCGCACGTTGAACAGCAGGTCGAACTTGGGCGCCGCGACCTCGGCCTGCTCCCAGCGCATGGTCAGGCCCTCGACGTCCAGCTGCCCGTCCGGGAACTGGTCGAAGGCGATCATGGTCTGCACCAGGGGGTGCCGGGCGGCCGAGCGTACGGGGCCGAGCTGGTCGACGACCCGCTCGAACGGGACCTCGGCGTTGGCGTAGGCGTCGAGGGCGACCGCGCGCACCCGCTCCAGGAGAGCGGTGAAGGACGGGTCGCCGGAGGTGTCCGCGCGCAGCACGAGCGTGTTGACGAAGAACCCGACCAGCTCGTCGAGCCGCGGATCGTCGCGTCCCGTGGTGGGTACGGCGACGGGAACGTCCTCGCCCGCGCCGAGCCGGGTGTACAGCGCGGCGAGCGCCGCCTGCATCACCAGGAAGAGCGTGGCCCTGTTGCCCCCGGCCACCCGCAGCAGGTCCCGGTGCAGGTCGGGGGCGATGCTGAAAGGCACGGTACCGCCGCGGCCGGTGGGCCGCGCGGGCCGCGGCCGGTCGGTGGGCAGGGCCAGTTCCTCGGGGAGCCCTGCCAGGGCCTCCCCCCAGTAGCCGAGTTGCCGGGACATCCTGCTGTCCGGGTCGCTCTCCCGCCCGAGCAGCTCGGTCTGCCAGTGCGTGTAGTCGGCGTACTGGAGGGGCAGCTGGGGCAGGCCGGCGTCCCCGCCGGTCCGGCGGGCGGCGTAGGCGGCCGCCGTGTCGCTGATCAGCGGGCCCATGGAGGCGCCGTCGCAGGCGATGTGGTGGAGCACCAGCAGCAGGACGTGCTCCCGGGCGCCCAGGGTGAACAGGTGCGCGCGCAGCGGAATGTCGGCGCGCAGGTCGAAGGGGGCCGCGGCCGCCTCGCTGAGCCGGTCCGCCAGCTCCGGCTCCGTCACGGTCTCCGTCCGCAGGTCCGGTGTCCGGTCGAGGACGTGCTGGTACGGCTCCCCGGCCGCCGCGGGGAAGACGGTGCGCAGGCTCTCGTGCCGCCGCACCACGTCGGCGAGCGCCGCGCGCAGCGCCGCCGGGTCCAGCTCGCCGGACAGGCGTACCGCGACCGGCATGTGGTAGGCCGGGCTGTCCGGCTGCATCTCGGCGAGGAACCACAGCCGCTGCTGCGCGTGCGACAGCGGCACGGCCTCGCGCCGCGGCACGGCCCGCAGCTCGGGGCGTGCCTCACCCGCGTCCGCCAGGCGCGGCCCCAGCTCGGCGACGGTGGGGGACTCGAACAGCACCCGCAGCGGCAGTTCGACGCCGAGCGCCTTGCGTACCCTGCTGACCAGCCGGGTCGCGAGGAGGGAGTGCCCGCCGAGCGCGAAGAAGCCGTCGTCGATGCCGACCCCGTCCACCCCGAGGACGTCGGCGAAGACGGCGCACAGGATCTCCTCGCGCGGCGTGCGCGGCGCCCGGGACGCGACCCTGGCACCGGGGTCGGGCAGGCGCGCCCGGTCCAGTTTGCCGTTGGCGGTCAGCGGCAGCTCGGGCAGGACGACGACCCCCGCCGGCAGCGCGTGCGACGGCAGCCGGCCCGCCGCGTGCCGGCGCACGGCCGCCGGGTCCACGGCCAGGCCCGGAGCGGGCACCGCGTAGCCGTACAGGTGCCCGCCGCCAACGATGTGCGCCGCGGCCTGCGCGACGTCGGGGTGGTCGGCGAGGGCGGCGGCGACGTCGCCGAGTTCGACGCGGAACCCGCTGACCTTCACCTGCTCGTCGGCGCGGCCGAGGAACTCCACCAGGCCGTCGGCGCGGCGGCGGCCGAGGTCGCCGGTGCGGTACATCCGTGCCCCCGGCCCGCCGAGCGGGTCCGGCAGGAACCGGGACGCGGTGAGGCCCGGCCGGCGGTGGTAGCCGCGGGCGAGGCAGGCGCCGGCCGCGTACAGCTCTCCGGCCGCGCCGTCCTCGACCGGACGCAGGTCTGCGTCGAGAACGTGCAGCCCGGCGCCGTCCACCGGGGTTCCGATCGCCGGGGTCTCGCTCGTGTGCAGGCCGCACACGAGCATGTCGACCGTGCACTCGGTCGGCCCGTACAGGTTGAACGCCCGCACGCCGGTCAGCGCGCGCAGGCGCCGCCACAGCGGTTCGGGGACCGCCTCGCCGCCGAGCAGCACCACGCCGGGCCGGTGCCGCCCGGGGGCGAACAGCCCGGCGTTCAGCAGGTGGCCGCAGAAGGTCGGGGTGACGTCCACGACGTCGATCCGGTGCTTCTCGACGGTGGTGAGGAACGCCCCGGTGTCGCCGAGGACCGCGTCGTCGACCAGGTGCAGATGGTGCCCGGCCAGCATCCACAGCAGTCCGCACCAGGAGGCGTCGAATCCCAGCGGCGCGGAGAGCGCGACGCGCAGCCGCCGGTCGCCGGCGGTGGGCGCGAAGACGGTCTTGCCGTGCGAGTGGAACAGGCTGACCACGCTGCGGTGTTCGACCGCGACGCCGTTGGGCCGGCCCGTGGTGCCCGACGTGTAGAGGATGTAGGCCCGCTGCGCCGGATCGGTGCGCAGGCCGAGGGGGCCGGGATCCTCGCCGTCGGCGTCGAGTTCGTCCAGGCACAGCCGGGGCACGCCCTCGGCGTCGGCGGCCCCGGCCGCGGTGCGGGCGCCGCGCGAGTGGAGCAGAAGGCGCGGGGCGGCGTCGGCCAGGACGAGGGTGCACCGCTGGGCGGGGGCGTCCTCGGCGAGGGGCAGGTACGTCGCCCCGGCCTTGAGCACGGCCAGCAGGACCGCGACGGTGTCCGCCGACTTGCCCGTGGCCACGGCCACGATCTCCTCGGGGCCGGCGCCGTGCCGGCGGAGTACCCGGGCGAGCCGGTTGGCGCGGGCGTCCAGCTCGGCGAAGGTCAGGGCGTGCGTGCCGTCGGTCACCGCGGGCGCCCCGGGGGTGCGGGCCGCCTGCCGCTCGAAGACCTCGGGCAGGGTCCGGGCGGTGCCGGCGTCGAGCCGGGAACGGTCCACCTTGCCGCCGACGGTGACGGGCATCGCCGGCACCGCGACGACCCGCGAGGGGATCATCACCGGGGGCAGCCTGCCGCGCAGGAACGAACGGACGGCCGCGGCCGTCGGCGCCTCGCCGGCCGCGGGCACCACGTGGGCGACCAGGTCCTTGTCGCCGTTCCCGCGGTCGTTCACCGACACCGCGACCTGGGCGATGTCGGGGTGGTCGGCGAGCACCACCTCGATCTCGCCGGGCTCGACACGGTGCCCGTGGATCTTGACCTGGCGGTCGGTGCGGCCGAGGATCTGCAGGCCGCCGCCGCGGCGGCGGGCCAGGTCGCCGGTCCGGTACATGCGCGTGCCGGGTGGTCCGAACGGGTCGGGGACGAACCGCTCCGCGGTCAGTCCCGGCCGGCCGAGGTAGCCCCGGGCGAGCCCGGCTCCGGCGATGTGGAGTTCCCCGGCGGTTCCGTCGGGCACCGGAGCGCCGTGTTCGTCCAGGAGGTGGATCCGGTAGCCGGCGCGCTCGCCGCCGATGGAGGGCAGCTCGTCCCAGTCCCGGTCGTCCAGAATCCCGCAGGACGCCTCGACGGTGGTCTCCGCGGGGCCGTAGCCGTTCTGCACGACACGGCCGTCCGCCCGCCACCGGCGCACCAGGTCCCTGCTGGGCGCCTCGCCGCCGATCGACAGCTTCCGCAGGTCGGGCAGGTCGTAGCCGTCCAGGAGGGAGAGGGTGGCGGGCGTCGACAGGAACACGCTGACCCGTTCCCGCCGCATCAGGGCGGCCAGCGCCCGCGGGTCGAGCAGGACAGCCCTGGGCGCGGAGACGAGGCAGCCGCCGCCGGCCAGCGTCACGAACATCTCGTACACGCTGACGTCGAACGCCGGGCTGGTGAACTGCACGACCCGGTCGCGGGGGCCGGGGGCGATCCGGCCGGGTGTGCCGCGGACGAAGTTGACGGCCGCCGCGTGCTCGATCAGCACGCCCTTGGGCTGCCCCGTGGAGCCGGAGGTGAAGATGATGTAGGCGAGGTTGCCGGGACGTGCCGGGCAGGGCGGTGCGTCGTCCGGTCCGTCCCGCCGGCCGGGTTCGACCACGGTGACCGCGGCGGGCAGCTCGCGGGCCCGCTCGGCGGAGGCGACCACCAGGCGGCATCCGGTCTGCCGCAGGGCGTCCGCCCACCGCTCGCGGGGGTGGAGGGGGTCCAGCGGAAGGTAGGCGGCCCCGGACTTCATGGTCGCGAGCGCCGCGGTGGTCAGCTCGGCGCCGGAGTCGAGCAGGACGGCGACCGGGACGTCCGGCCCGGCACCGTGCTCCCGCAGCACCGCGGCCAGCCGGCTGGCGGCGGCGTCGAGTTCGGCGTAGCTCACCGTGCGGTCGGGGGTGCGCAGCGCCGGGGCGTCGGGCTGTTCCGCGGCCCTGTCCTCGAACAGCTCGTGCAGCAGCCGGGACTCCCGGCCGGCTCCGATCCGGCTCTCCGGGGACGCGGCCATCGCGGTGAGGACGCCCAGGTAGTCGTCGCAGAGCCGCTCGATGCGCTCCGGGTCGAACAGGTCGGTGGCGTACTCCGCCCACAGGCAGATGCCCTCGCCGATGACCTCGGTGATCTCCACGGTGAGGTCGAACTGCGAGGTACGCCGCGGCAGCGGGAAGGGGCCGACCTCCACGTCCCCGACGCGGACCGACTCGGCGATCGCGTGGTGCATGGTGAAGCACACGTCGAACAGCGGGTTGCGGCCCGGTTGGCCGGTGCCGCCCAGTTCCTTGACGAGCCGGTGGAAGGGCACGTCCTGGTTCAGGTGCGCACCGACGACCGTCTCGTGCGTGCGGCGCAGCAGTTCGCCGTAGGTCGGGTTGCCCGCGGCGGAGGTGCGCAGCACGAGCGTGTTGGCGAAGTAGCCGATCAGCCGGTCGGTCTGGCGCCGGGTGCGCCCGGAGAACACCGAGCCGACGCACAGGTCGGCCTGCCCGGTGTACGCGGCGAGGAGCGCGTTGAAGCCCGTCAGGTAGACGCTGAGCGGGGAGACCCGGCGGTCCTTCGCCAGCGCGGCCAGGTCGTCGGCGAGCCGGGCGGGGAGGAAGAGGGAGTGGACCGCTCCGGCGCCGCTGGGCCTGGCGGGACGGGGGCGGTCCGCCGGAAGCACGGGGACCGCCGCACCGGCCAGGCGCTCGCGCCAGTAGCCGAGCTGCCGGGCCCTCAGCTGCTCGGCGGCGGCGCCGCGCTGCCAGGCCGCGAAGTCCCCGTACTGCACCGGGATGTCGCGGAGGACCGGCGCCGCGTTGTCGCCGGCGGCCGCGTAGCAGGCGACCAGCTCCTCGACCAGGATCGTGAGCGACGCCCCGTCGAAGGCGATGTGATGGACGACGAGCACCAGAACGTGGTCCTCGTCGTCCACCCGGACCAGCGTCGCGCGCACCACCGGCCCCCGTGCGAGATCGAACGGCTCGTCCCCCAGTCCGGCGACCAGTTCGGTCACGCTCTCCTCGGCGCGGCCGGTCGCGTCCACCACCCGCAGGTCCGGGCCACCGGGCGGGGTGACGACCTGGTGCGGAGTCCCGTCCTCCTCGCCGTAGCAGGTGCGCAGGATCTCGTGCCGTCCGACGATCGTGCGCAGGGCGTGGGCCAGCGCCGCCACGTCGAGGGGGCCGCGCAGCCGCACCGGGACGGTGGCGTTGTACTCCGAGCGGGACGGCTCCCACCGGTGGAGGAACCACTGCTGTTCCTGGTTGAACGACAGCGCCAGCCCGGTGCGGTCGGCGACCGGCCTGATCCCGTCGGCCCCCGGCGCGGCCGCGCCGGGGGCGGCCGCACCGGTGGTGCGCCGCAGCGACCGCCGGGTCTCCGCGAGTGTGGGGCGACGCCGCGTGCTCATCGGGCCTCGGTCCCCGGGGTCGGGCCGGGCGCGGGTTCCGCCGCACCGGGCTCGGGGGCGCCGGCCGGTGCGTGGTCCGCACCGGGCTCCTGGACCGTGCCCCGGCGGGCGAGATCACGGATCGTGTGCTCCCCGAGCACCGTGTCCACGGGGACCTCGACGCCGTGCTCACGCGCGCGCGTCACCACCTGGATCGCCCGCAGCGAGTTGCCGCCGGCGGCGTAGAACTCGTCCTCGACGGACACGTCGTCGACTTCCAGGACTTCGGTCCACAGCCGCGCCAGCAGTTGCTCCACGGCGCCGTCCGGTTCCCCGGCGGGGGCCGGGCCGGCCTCGGGCTCGGTGACCGGGTCGCTCTGCCGCACCAGAAACGGCAGCGCGGCCAGGGTGGTCGTGGCGGGTGCCTGCATGATCGCCTCGAACGTGCGCGCCAGGTCCCGGGCTGTCCCCCGCGTGAACGCGTCGGCCGCGCAGGAGAGCCGTCCGGTCAGCGCACCGCCCTCGCTCCACAGCTCCAGCAGCACGTCGAACGGCGAGTGCTCCTCCCCCGGTGGAAGGACCAGGGTGACCTCCCGGCCGAACAGCGGCGGCATGTCCACCGTCTCCTGCAGCACGGCCCAGGCACGGGCGAGCGGCAGCCGGCCGCCGCCCCGCTGGGGCCGGACGTCGTCGATGATCCGCTCAAAGGGCACCGAGGCGTTGGCGAACGCCTCCAGACACCGCTCCCGGGTGTGCCGGAGGAGTTCGGCCAGCGACAGGTCGCCGTCCAGGTCGATGCGTACCGGAACCGTGTTGACGAAGAAGCCCACGAGCCCCTGCAGCTCCGGCTCCTCCCGCCCGGACACGGGCATGGCGACCACCACCGACGACTGGCCGCTCCAGCGGCCGAGCAGGGCCGCGTACCCGGCGACCGCGATCATGAACGGGGTGAGGCCGCCGGCGGCCCGGTGCAGCCGCTCCACGACCTGCGCGGAGACGGCCACGTCGGCGGACCCGACCGCGTAGGTGGGGCGGGGCGGGCGGGTGTGGTCCTGCGGCAGGAGGAGGTCCGGGACCCCGGCCAGCCGCTCGCGCCAGTGGGCGAGCTGGTCGTCCAGGGCTTCGGACTCCAGGACCTTGCGCTGCCAGGCCGCGAAGTCGCCGTACTGGATCTCCAGCTCGGGCAGCTTCGGCTCACGGCCCGCCTCCCCCGCGGCGTACAGCTCGCTCAGCTCGCCGAGCAGCACGTCCCGGGAGCGGCCGTCGCTGACGATGTGGTGCAGGACGACGTAGAGGATGTGTTCGCCGGTGCCGAGGTCCAGCAGGTGGCAGCGGAACAGCGGGCCCTCGGCCAGGTCGAAGGGCTCGTAGGAGAGTTCCCGCAGGACCGGGTCCAGGTCGCCGGACGCCTGCACGAGCCGCACGTCCACCTCGGCGGAGGGCGCCACCACCTGGACGACCTCCCCGTCGGAGAGGCGGAACACGGTGCGGAGCACCTCGTGCCGTTCGACGATCGCGCTCAGGCAGCGCCGCAGCAGGTCGACGTCGAGCGCCCCGCGGAAGCGCAGGCCGCCCGCCACGTTGTAGATCTGTTCTCGGAGGCCGGACTGCTCGTGCAGCCACAGCCGCTCCTGGCCGAAGGACGCGGGCAGCATGAACGTTTCGTGGTCGGACATCGGCGTGGATCCTCACGTTCGTTCGGCTTCGTCGGCCGCATGGCGGATGGCGGTCGGTGGCCGGTCGACGGCGGCTGCCGCGGAAGCCGGCCGCGCGTGTGACACCCCCTCGCGGGCGGCGGACCGTCACCCGGCCCACATCATCGGTCGATGGTCGGCCTCGTGACCGTGTCCGGGCTATCGGGGTTATCCCCGACTCGGCGCGGCCGGGAGAGAGCGACTACGGTCCGGCGCGTCCCCCGCTTTTTCACCGATCGGCTCCTGTGCAGGACACCGGCGTCCGCCGGAAACGGAGTTCCGGCCCGTCCGCGGCGCTTGCGCCGGCCCGTCCGCGGCCGGTCCGGAACCACCGCCAACCCGAAGGGAAAGCCCGATGAAGGCACACCGCGAACGGCCCCTCCGCGCGGCGGCGCCCCGGCCGCAGGAATGAGCACCGCCGCGGAACTCCCGGCGCCCCTGCTCCGCTGGCTCCGCGAGCCCGTCCCCGAGGACTTCCCGTACGCGGCCGTGGTGTCCGAGTTCCAGCGGGTCGGCAAGGAACGGGTCGCCGCGGCGCTGCTCGCGGCCCTCGCGGAGGCCCGGACCAGGACCGCGGCGCACTCCCCGCTCGCCCGCTTCCTGGACGTCGCCCTCGACAAGCACGACGGCCGCTACGACTACGGCTCCTACCTGGCGATCGAGCTGTTCCCCGCGCCGGCCGACACCGTCACCGACCGGGTGGTCATACGCCTCGTGGCCGATGCCCTCGCCTTCGAGCTGGCGGCGCTGGACGGTGCGGACGTTCCCCTGCCGCGGCTGCGGCCGGACCGGCGGACGGTCGTTCTGCGCTGCCGGCACGGGCTGCGCGGCCTCGCCCGGCTCGCCGCCCGGACCGGCGGCCCGGACATCCCGGAGGGAGAGCCCGTCGAGGCCGCGCGGGCGGCCGTCACCGCGGTCGCGGAGGACGGCACTCCGCAGGAGACCCACCTGCTGCGGACCACGCTGCTGCCGGTCGACACCGTCCACGACGAGTACCTGTTCCTCAGGATCCTGCAGTCCTTCGAGATGCACTTCGCGATCTCCGCGCGGCATCTGGCCACCGTCCCGGCGCTGCTGGACGCCGGTGACGCGCGCGGCGCCGGAGCCGTCCTGGGCGATCTGGCGGACCGGTTCGACGAGACCGCGCCCCTCTTCTCGCTGCTCGCCACGATGCAGGTCGAAGCGTTCCGGACGTTCCGCCTGCACACCGAGGGGGCCAGCGCCATCCAGTCGAACAACTACAAGCGGCTGGAGTCGCTGTGCCGCAGGCCCGACCCCGGACGGCTGGAGTCCGCCGCGTACGAGTCGGTTCCGGTGGTGCGCGACGAGGTCCTGGAGGGCCGCCGCACCGTCGACGAGGCGCTCGCCTCGCTCGGCTCCTCGCCGGGCGCCGCCGCGCACGTCGAGCGGGAGCGGCGGCGGTTCGCCGCCGCCTACGAGCGCTGGCGGCGCACCCACCACCGTCTGGCCGTCCGGATGCTCGGCGACCAGCCAGGGAGCGGCTACACCGCGGGGGTGCCCTACCTCGCGGAGGCCCGCACTGTTCCCGTCTTCACGACCTGACCCTCACCAAGGAACACCCCATGGCTCTGGTAGAACACACCCTCAGCCCCGCCGACGCCGCGGCACTCGCCGTGCTGGCCGACGAGAGCGAAGGCGATCCCGGCGACCCCGGATTCCACGACCGCCACTGGCCGCTCGCCGAGCGGCTGCCCCGGCAACTGCGCGGCCTGCTCACGGACTTCCGCCGCGCCGAGCCGGCCGAGGCCTGCCTCGTACGGGGCTTCCCGGTGGCCGAGGAGACGGCGGGGCCGACGCCCCCGCACTGGGAGAGCGCGGCGGGCGTCACCACGACGCGGAAGGCGGAGGTCCTCCTCTCGCTGTGCGGGGCGGTCCTGGGCGACCCGTTCGCCTGGGCGACGCTGCAGTCCGGGCGTATGGTGCAGAACATCCTGCCGATCCGCGGTGACGAACAGCAGCAGAACGGCCACGGCAGCGAAGCGCTGCTGGAGTTCCACACCGAGGACGGCTTCCACCCCGACCGGTGCGACTACCTGCTGCTGCTGGGCATGCGCAACCACGACCGGGTGCCGACCCTGCTCTCGTCGGTGCGCGACGTCGTGCTGGACGACCGGACGCGCAAGGTGCTGGCCGAACCGCGGTTCTGCATCCTTCCCGACGGCGAGCACCTGCGGCAGCTGGCCGAGCGGGCGCCGGACGGCGCCGCCCTGGCCGAGGTGCGGGCGCTGTCCGAGCAGCCGCCCGCCGTGCCCGTCCTCTTCGGGGACCGGCTGAACCCCTATCTCCGGATCGACCGCCCGTTCATGCGGTGCGGGCCCGGCGACACCGAGGCCGAGGAAGCGCTCGACGCGCTGATGGCGGAGCTGCACCGCGTCCGGCGCGAGGTCGTCGTGGAGACCGGCTCCCTGCTCGTCGTCGACAATTACCTCGCCGTACACGGCCGGAAGTCGTTCCCGGCACGTTACGACGGCACCGACCGCTGGCTGAAGAAGCTGACCGTCCGGCGCGACCTGCGCCGCCTCGAACGTGCCCGGGCGGCCGGGAGCCGGCGCGTCCTGTACTGATCGTCGTCGAACACCTTGGAGGAAACGTGCGGACCGTTGTCATCTCGGGAGCATCCAGCGGAATCGGAGAGGCCACCGCCCAGCGCTTCGCCGAGGCCGGCGACCACGTCGTCAACCTCGACATCGCTCCGCCGCAGGACACGCCCGGTGAGTGGATCGAGACCGACGTCTCGGACTGGGCCGCCGTCGGCAGCGCGGTGACGAGGGTGTACGACGAACGCGGGCGGCTGGACGTCGTGATCGCCAACGCCGGCGTCAGCGTCCGCCACGGCGTGCTGGACCTGACCGAGGAGCAGGCCCGGCGGACGACCTCGGTGAACCTGCTCGGCGTACTGGCCCTGTGGCAGGCCGCGGCACGCATCATGGTCGGGCGGAAGGAGGGCGTGCTGCTGGCCACCGCCTCGGTCAACGGACTGCGGGGGTACCCGTTCTACGCGGACTACAACGCGACCAAGGCGGGTGTGGCCGCGCTCTGCCGGACCTTCGCGATGGAGCTGAGCCCGCACGTACGCGCCGCGTGCGTGAGTCCGGGAGCGGTGCTCACCCCCATGCAGCTCGCCGAGTACACCGACGCCATGCTCGCCGAGACCAACCGGCGGATACCGGCCGGCCGCCATGCCGCCCCGTCCGAGATCGCCGAGGCGTTCTTCTATCTCGCGTCTCCCGCGGCCGGCTTCCTGACCGGGCAGGAGCTGGTCATCGACGGCGGCGAGACGGCGGGGGCGACGACGACCGCCTTCGGCGGGGCCTGATCCACGCGGGCTCCGGCCGGAGCCCGGCGGGCGGGCGCCGCTCGCGCCCGGCCTCTCCGCTCAGCCGCCCCGCCTCCCGCGGGCCGCGTACCGGCTGCGGTCGACCGGGACGACCGGGGCCGCGGCGGGCCGGCCGGGCGTACGCCGCTGGGCGGTGACCTGCGTGGCCAGACCGGCCACCGTCGGGTCCTCCATGACCTGCCGGAGCGACAGCCGCACATCGAACTCCTTGTCGATGCGGGCCACCAGCCGGGTCATCAGCAGCGAGTTCCCGCCGATGTCGAAGATGCTGACGGTTCTGTCGACCGACGTCAGGTGCAGCAACTCGGCCAGAGCCGCGGCGATCCGCCGCTCCTCGGGGCCCGTCGCGGGATCCTCGCCGCCGCCCGCCGCGGCCGGAGGCGGGGGGAGGGCGCCGCGGTCCACCTTTCCGCTGGAGTTCACCGGCAGGCGGGGCAGCCGGACCAGCCCGGCGGGCACCATGTGTCCCGGCAGCACGGCCCTCAGGCCGCCCAGGATCTCCCGGTCCGACGCCGCCGTGTCGCCCGTCACGTAGGCCACCAGCATCGGGCCGGCGGCGCCGCGGCACACCTCGACCACCGAGCGCCGCACCCCCGGCACCCGGTCCAGCTGCGCCTCGATCTCGCCGAGTTCGACGCGCAGCCCGTTCATCTTCACCTGCCGGTCCATGCGGCCGAGGAACTCGACGCGTCCGTCGGCGCGCACCCGTACGAGGTCGCCGGTGGCGTACATCCGCCCGCCGGGGACGTCGCGGAAGGGGTCCGGCAGGAAGCTGCCCGCGGTCAGCCCCGGCCGGCCGAGGTAGCCGGTGGCCAGGCCGTGGCCGCCGAGATGCAGCTGTCCCTCGGCGCCGGCCGGCACGAGGTTCAGCTGCTCGTCGAGGACGTAGGCCGCGGTGTTCGCCACGGGCAGGCCGATCGGCGGCGCGTCCGCCGTGTCGGCGAGGGTGAGGGGGGCGGACGCCGACCACACGGTCGTCTCGGTCGGCCCGTACATGTTGAGGACCTGCCCGCCCGACGCGCACAGGTGCGCGGCGAGTTCACGCGGCAGCGCCTCGCCTCCGGTGATCACGGTGAGGTCCGGATCCGGTGTCCAGCCGGCGTCGGTCAGGAGCTGCCAGGTGACCGGCGTCGCCTGCATGTGGGTGAAGGCGCCCGTGTCCAGCCGGGCCCGCAGCGCGTGGCCGTCGCGGACGGTGTCGCCGTCGGCGAGATGGCAGGTCCCGCCGGAGACGAGGGGGAGATAGACCTCCAGCACGGAGATGTCGAAAGACATGCTGGTCGGCGCCAGCAGGCGCGTCCGGGCGTCCATCGGCACCACCCGCGCCATCGCCGCGAGGAAGTTGTTCAGCGCCCGGTGGGGCACCTGTACGCCCTTGGGCCGCCCGGTGGAGCCGGAGGTGTAGAGCACGTACGCGGCGGACTCGGGGTGCACCGGCACCTCGGGAGGCGTGCCGTCCGGATCGCCGGGTGCGGCGGTGCCGAGGTCGGTGCCGAGGTCGAGGACCGGGCAGGGCGGCTCCGCCCGGGCGAGGCCCGAGCGGCTGATCACCAGGTGCGCACCGCTGTCCGTCAGCATGTACCGGATCCGGTCCTCCGGCAGCTCGGGCGCTACCGGGAGGTAGGCGGCGCCCGCCTTGAGCACCGCCAGCATGCTCACCACGAACTCCGCGCCGCGGGGCAGGCGGATCGCGACCACGTGCCCCGGGCGGACGCCCCGGGCGGCCAGCGCGCCGGCGAGCGCGTCGGCGGAGCGGTCGAGCCGGCCGTAGGTCAGCCCCTCCCCGTCGGTGGCGACCGCCACGGCCCCGGGGCGCAGCCGGGCCTGCCGTGCGACCCGGAGGTGGACGTGGTCGTCGGCCGCGTAGTCGGCGTGCGGACCCGTGAGCGCCGCCGGCTCCGCCGTGGCGATCTCCCGCACCGGCCCGCCCGGGCCGCCGAGGACGGCCTCCAGCACGGACACGAACTGCCGGACGATCCGTGCCGCCGTCCCGTGGTCGAACAGGTCGGTGTCGTGGACGAGTTCGCCGGAGAGGCCGTCGCCGACCTCCGCGAGGTGCAGCGCGAGATCGGCCATGGCGCCGGTACGGGGCAGGGCGACCGATTCGCAGACCGCCTCGCCGAACCGCCCGGTCACGCCCGGCCGGTTGACGGCCATGGCGGCGACCGGCAGATCGCCGCCGGCGAAGGCCTGCTGCAGCGCGAACATCACCTGGACGAGCGGGGGCCGGCTGGGGTCCCGCCGGGCGTCGACCGCGTCGGCCAGTTCGACGAACGGCAGCGCCGCGTGCTCGAACGCGTCCCTGCTCGCCGCGCCCACGCGGCCGAGCAACTCGCCGAAGGAGCCGTTCGGATCCACCCGGCAGCGGACCGGGACGGTGTTGATGCAGCAGCCGACGACCTCGGCCGACCTGGTGCTGCCGCGCCCGTGCACCGGTGTGCCGACCAGCAGGTCGTGCCGGCCCGAGTAGCGCCAGAGCAGCAGCGAGTACGCGGCGAGGAGGACGGTGAAGAGGGTCGTGCCGTTCTCGCGGGCGAGCCGGCGCAGACGCGCCGTGGTACCGGGGTCCACGGTGAAGGTGGTGGACGCGCCCCGCAGGCGGGGCAGCGTCGTGCGGGGCCGGTCGGTGCGCAGACCGATGTCGGCGGGCGCGCCGCGCAGGGCCGCGCGCCAGTGGTCGGCCAGCCTGCGGCCCTCCGGTCCCGCCAAGAGCTTCCGCTCCCGGTCGACGAGTTCGGCGAACCCGGGCGCCGGGCCGGTGCGTACCGCCGCGCCCGTGTAGCGCTCGCAGACCTCGCGGAGCACCAGGTCGACGGACCACAGGTCGGACACCAGATGGTGCAGCACCAGGACGAGCCGGTGCCGGTCCGGCCCCGTCCGCAGCACGTGGAGCCGTACCAGCGGGCCGTTGACGACGTCCAGCGGCGTCTTCGCGACGGCCGCGGTCCGTTCGCCGAGCAGCGCCGGGGGCACCTCCTCACGGTGGAAGCCGGGCCCGAGGCTCGCGTGCACCCGTTGCACGGGTTCTCCGGCGACCACGGGGAAGGTGGTGCGCAGCGCGGAGTGGCGGTCGGCGGTTCCGGCCAGCGCCGCGCGCAGCGCGGCCACGTCCAGGCGGCCGTAGACGTCGACCGCGGCGCCGAGCAGGTACGCCGTGCTCTCCGGCGCCAGGTCGTGGCTGTAGCGCATGCCGCGCTGCTGCGCGGAGAGCGGGTGGTCACCCGGCTCGGCCGACGGGGCGGGGCCGTCCTGCGGGCGGGTGCCCAGGGCGGCGAGTTCGCGGATGCTGCGGTGCAGCAGGGTGTCGGCCACCAGGTCCCGGCCGGTCCGCCTGCCGACCCGGTGGGCGACCGTCAGCGCGTCGAGGGAGTCGAGCCCGAGGTCGATGAGGGGGGCGTCCACGGACACGTCGTCCACGCCGGTGCCGAGCAGGGCGGCGATCTCCGCCCGCAGTCGCGCGGCGTCCCCGGCCGGCGTCGCGTCCGGCCCGCCGGCCGGCTCCGGCGCCTGCGGCTCCGCGGTACGGGCCGTGGGGCCCGCGGCCAGCGAGGCCAGGGTGCCGTCCAGAAACCGCTGCCGGCAGGCATGCCGGGCGATCTTGCCGCTGGAGGTGCGGGACAGCCCGGCGAAGGGGACGAGGACCACGTGCCGCGGCCGTACCTGGTGGGCGGCGGCGACCGCGATCCGGACACGGCGGGCGATCTCGTCGAGATCGCCCCGGCCGGCCTCCCGGCGCAGCTCGCAGGCGACGACGAGTTCCTCGGCCTCGGCGCCGGGCACGGCGAACGCGGCGCAGCCGTGCACGCGCAGGCGGGAGTCGGCGCCCTCGGCCGTCGACTCGATGTCCTGGGGCTGATGGTTGCGGCCGCGCACGATGACGAGGTCCTTGGCCCGGCCGGTCACGTGCAGCTCGCCGTTGCGCAGGAAGCCGAGGTCCCCGGTCCGCAGCCAGCCGTCCCGGAACACCTCGGCCCAGTCCCGCGGCCGGTTCCAGTAGCCGCCGGCCACACTGGCGCCGCTGACCTCGACCTCGCCCTCCGCCCCACCCGGTGCCGCGGTCCCCGTCTCCGGGTCCACGATCCGCAGGCCGACGCCCGCGAGCGCCCCGCCGGAGCCGACCACGGCGTCGTCGGAACCGTTCGCCGCGGCCGTCCTGAAGCCGCTCCCGCGCTCCCCCGCGGTCACGATCAGCGCCGCCTCGGCGAGGCCGTAGCAGGGCAGGAACGCGCCCGCGGAGAAGCCCGCGTCGGCGAACGCCGCCGCGAACGAGCGCAGCGTCCGTTCCCGGATCGGCTCGGCGCCGCTGAAGGCGACCTGCCACGAGGAGAGGTCCAGGGACGCGCGGACCTCGGCGGGGACACGCTCGACACAGAGGTTGTACGCGAAGTCGGGCCCGCCGCTCACGGTGGCCCCGAAGTCGCTGATCGCGCTCAGCCAGCGCCCCGGGTCCCGGGCGAACGACGACGGCGACAGCAGCAGGGTCGAGCCGCCGCAGAACACGGTGCCCAGGACCGATCCGATCAGGCCCATGTCGTGGTACATGGGCAGCCAGGAGACGGCGCGCGTGTGCTCGCCGAGTCCGAGGGCGTCCCGGATGAGGGCGGTGTTGGCGAGCAGGTTGGCGTGGCTGAGCATCACGCCCTTCGGCCGGCCGGTGGATCCCGAGGTGTACTGAAGGAAGGCCAGGTCCTCTCCGCGCGGCCGCGGGAGCCGGCTGCGGGGAGCCGGCGCCGAGGGCTCCGGGACCACCATCTCCAGCGCGGCGGCGGCCGCCAGGTCGCTCCTGCGCCCCAGCTTCTCCCGCAGGGCCGCCGTCGTCAGCGCGACCCGCGCGCCGCAGTCCCCGGCCACCGCCGAGAAGCGGGCGGTCGACGACGGATGGCGGCTCGGCGGGTAGGTGGGGACCGCGACGGCCCCGGCGTAGAGGCAGCCGAAGAACGTCTCCACGTACTCCAGCCCGAACGGGTGGAGCAGGAGGACCCGTTCCCCGCCGAGACCGCGGCCGGTCAGGTCCGCCGCGATCGCGGTGGCACGCTCGTGCAGCTGCGCGTAGGTGAGTTCCGTCGCCGGCCCCTCGCCGTCGGGCCGGTACGTGAAGGCGGGCCGGTCCGGCGTGCGGGCGGCGGCGGCTTCCAACACGACCTGCCATGCGGTCATCGCGCGGCCTCCCTCGGGCGGTCTCGGTTCTCCCGTGTCCACCGGCCAGCCTCGCACCGCGGAGCGGAGCCGCGACGTCAGTGCTTTACCCGACTGATGCACCGGCGGCCGCGAGCGGGAGGGTTTCACCGATCAGCAGGAGGCTCCGTGAGCGCTGTAGCCCTTTCTCGTGACTTCGGACGTCTCTGGGCGGGCAACTCCCTCACGGAGTTCGGCTCCCAGGTGACCATGACGGCCCTGCCGCTCATCGCCGTCGCACGTCTGGGGGCCGAGGGGCTGGAGATCGGACTGCTGCAGAGCCTGTATCTGATCCCGTTCTTCCTGCTGGCCCTGCCGGCGGGCGTCTGGCTGGACCGGGCGGCCCGGCGCCCGGTGCTGATCACCACGGACGTGGCCCGCGCGGTACTGGTGGCCACGATCCCCCTGGCCGTCGCGCTGGACTCGCTGACCTGGACCCACCTGTACGTCGTGGCGCTCGCGGGCGGGGCGATGACCCTGCTGTACGACATCGCCTCGGCGGCCTACGTACCCACCCTGGTGGCCCCCTCCGAACTCTCCGTCGCACACAGCAGGATGAACGTGAACCGGGCCTTCAGCGGGACCGCAGGACCCGGGGTCACCGGTGTACTCGCCGGGCTCATCGGCGCGGTGTCGGTGCTGTTCGTCAGCGTCGTCACCCTCCTGGCCTCCGCCCTCACCCTGACCTCCATCCGGGGCCGGGAGAAGCCGGCGGCGGCCACGGCGAGACGTGACCGGGACGGTCCGGCGGACGCCCCGGGCCGGCGGGACCTCGTCGGCGAGACCCGGGAAGGGCTGCGGGCGGTGTTCCGCAACCCGCCCATCCGCTCCCTCGCCGTCCACGCGGCCCTCTATGCCGGCGCGCTGCAGCTGGCCACCGTCTCCTCGGTGATCTATCTGCTCAACGACGTCGGCGTGGGCCCCGGCTGGTACGGGGCCGCGCTCTCGCTCGGCGGCGTCGGCGGCGTGCTCGGCACCCTCGCGGCGCCCGGCATCCTGCGGCGGTTCGGCTACCGGGGCACACTGCTCGGCGGGATCGTGTTCGCCACCGTCCCGTTCGTCCTCGTACCGCTGGCGACCTCCGTCGTGGTCACCGCACTCTGCGCCGCCCTCGCGCTGTTCCTGGTGGGCGCGGGAAGCTGCGTCGTCGGCACCTCGGCCATGACCCTGCGGCACCTGCTGACCCCGCCGGAGCTGCACGCCCGGATGAACGCGAGCTACCGCCTGCTCCCCATGGCGGCCACCCCGGCGGGGGCGCTGGTGGCGGGGGTGCTGGCGGAGGTGACCGGAGCGCGGAACACCCTCTGGCTCGCCCCGGCGGCCCTGCTCGCCTCCGGCGTCCCGCTCCTCGCCGCTCCCCTGCGCGAGCTGCGCCACCGCAGCGAGGTGTACACGTGACGTCCCCCGCGTACCCGGTCGCCGAACTCGGCAGCGACGAGTTCTACGCCACCACCGACCCGACCGGGCTGTGGCGGCGGTTCGCGGCGGACGACGCCGTGGTGTGGACGCCCCCGAGCACCACGCACAACGGGTTCTGGTCGGTCTTCTCGCACCGTGCCTGCACGGCCGTGCTCGCCGCGGACGCCCCGTTCACCTCCGAGTACGGGATGTTCATCGGATTCGACCGGCAGCGGCCGGACGCGGGTGGCGGCCGGATGATCGTGGTGAGCGAGGGCGCGGCGCACGACCGGCTGCGGCGGGTCATCGGCGGCCACCTCGCCCGTGCCACCGCGGGGCCGCTCGCCCGGGTCGTCGCACGGGAACTCGGCGACTTCGTCACGGCCGCCCGCGAACAGCCGGTCACGGACGCGGCGGCGCTGGGTTCGGCGCTCCCCAACACCGTGGTGTGCGAGCTTCTCGGCGTGCCGGCCGCCGACCACGAACGGCTCCGGTATCTGACGCAGTTCGCGGTCGGTGCCCCGGACGATCCCCGGCTGATGTCGCCCTCGACGGCCCACCTGCAGATCATGGGCTACTTCGCCGACCTCGTCCGGCACCGGCGCCGCGCCCCGGGCGACGACCTCGTCAGCCACCTGCTCGGCCACGGCATGTCGGAGCACGACGTACTGATCAACTGCGACAACGTGTTCGCCGCCGGGAACGCGACCACACAGCACTCGGTGACCGGCGCCTTCGACGGCCTCGCCGCGTCACCGGGCGCCCTGGAGGCCCTCCGCACCGACCCGGCGGCGGTCAGGACCGCCGTGGAGGAGGTGCTCCGCTGGTCGACGCCGGGGCCCCACGTGCTGCGGGTCACGCTCCGGGACACCGTCGTCAACGGGCGGCCGGTCCCCGCGGACACCGCGGTGGTCAGCTGGCTGGCCGCCGCCAACCGGGACGCGCGGGTCTTCCCCGACCCGTACCGGTTCGACATCCGCCGGCGGCCCAACCGCCACCTCTCGTTCGGGCACGGCCTCCACTACTGCATCGGTGGCGCGCTGGCCCGGCTGGAGCTGCGGATGCTTCTGGAACGCCTCGCCGAGCACGTCACCGCGGTCCGGCACGCGGGAGAGCCCGAGCGGCTCCGGGCGACCAAGGTCAACGGATACCGCCGTCTTCCGGTTTCCTTCGAGTGGAGAGTCTGAGCATGCCTGGAACACGAGCCTCGGTCCTGCGGGCGGCCCTGGTGGTCCTTCTCCCGCTGCTCTGCGGGATCGCGGCACTGATCTCGGTCCAGCCGCCCTCGGCGGCGTCGGCCGACGCACCGGCCACGCGGTTCTCCGCGGAGCGCGCGTACCCGCACCTGGAGCGGATCGCGCAGCATCCCCGCCCGACCGGCGGCGCCTACACCGCCGAGGTCCGCGACTACCTGGTCGAGACGCTCCGGAAGACGGGTCTGACGGCCGAGGTCCAGCGCGCCGTGGTGTTCGAGGAGGAAGAGCCCGGAGACGTCACCGGCGCGCGTCTTGAGAACGTCGTGGCGCGGCTGGAGGGCACCGGTGACGGGCCGGCCGTGCTGCTCGCGGCCCACTACGACTCGGTGGGCAACAGCCCGGGGGCCAACGACGACGGCGTGGCCGTCGCCGCGCTCCTCGAAGCGGCCCGTGCCCTCAAGGCGGCCGGGCCGACCCGGAACGACATCGTGGTGCTGTTCACCGACGCCGAGGAGTACGGCAGCCTCGGCGCCCAGGCGTTCGTCGAACAGCACCGGTGGGCGGACGACGTGGGGGCCGCGCTCAACTTCGAGGCGCGGGGCAGGAGCGGGCCGTCCATCATGTTCGAGTCCAGCGGCGCCTCCGCCGGGCTGCTCAACGAGACGGACACGCCGGTCGCCAGTTCCGTCAGCGAGTCGGTCTACGGGCTGCTCGGCCACCACACCGACTTCACGGTCTTCGAGGATGCCGGCCTGCAGGCCATGAACTTCGCGTACGTCGGCGAACTGATGCACTACCACACCCCGGTCGACTCACTGGAGCACGTCGATCGGCAGAGCCTCCAGCATCACGGCGAGTACGCCACCGAGATCGGCGCCCACCTCGCCTCGTCCGACCTCGCCCGGTCCACCGCGGACGAGGTCTACTTCACCCTCCCCCTGGTCGGCATCGTCTCCCACCCCCTGTGGGTGACCTACCTGCTCGGCGTCCTCGCCCTCGCGCTCCTGGGCGCCGGGGTGGTCACCGGCGTGCGGCGCGGCCTCCTCGCACCGCGGCGGCTCGCCACGGCCGTGCCGCTCGTGGCGGGCGGCACGGTGCTCGGCGGCCTCGTACCGTTCGCGCTGTGGCAGGCGCTCCGCGCGTTCTACCCCGGCTACGACGACATCCCCCTCGGCGACGTCTACAACAACGGGCTCTTCCTGGCGGCGTTCGCGGTCCTCACCGCCTGCACGCTGGCGCTGTGGCTGCGGTGGTGCCGGAGGAAGGCGGGTGCCGCGGACCTCGCGGCGGCGGCCGCGGTGTGGTGGGCGGTGCTCACGGTCGCGGCCCTCCTGCTGCTGCCCGAGGCCGCGTACGTGTTCGTCCTGCCCCTGCTCACCGTCGGGCCGGCGCTCGCCTACCCCTCGTTCCGCGACGTCGGGTACGCGGTCGCGGCGGCCGTCGGACTCCTGCTCCTGGTGCCCGCCGGCTATCTCGCGCTGCTCGTCACCGGGCTGGAGTTCGCCTGGACCGTCTTCCTCCTCACGGCGGCCCTGCTGGTCCTGCTCCTCTCCCCCGTCAGCCTCCCCTTCACCGTGCCGCGGACGCTCGTGAAGTGGGCCGCGCCCGTGGCCCCGGTCACGGCGGTCGCGCTGCTGTCCGCCTCCCTGGCCACCGGAGGGTTCGACGAGGAGCACCCGGAGCCGGGGACCTTCTTCTACCTCCTCGACTCGGACACCGGGCGGGCCCGCTGGGGTACGACCGATCCGGTCCCCCAGGCGTGGATCGAGGACCACGCGCCGGAGTCCGTCGAGAGCGGCCGGCTGCCGAAGTTCTTCAGCAACCGCTATCCGTTCCGCACCGGGAAGGCACCGGCGGCCGACCTCCCGAGCCCGGAGATCAAGGTGCTCCGCAACGTCGTCGCCGACGGTGTGCGCACCGTTCGGTTCTCGGTCGCCTCGCGGCGGCTGCCGCCCGTCCTCGTCGTGACGAACCCGTCCGGCCTGCGGGTGCGCAGCGCCGTGGTCAACGGGACGAAGGTCACCGGTGGCGCGGACGCCCCCGACGCCGGCTCCCCGTGGAGCCTGGAGTTCCTGGCCGTTCCCCGGGAGGGCCTCGACATCACCCTGGAGGTGCAGTCGGGCGAGCCGTTCCCGCTGCGCGTCCGCGACCGCAGCTTCAGCATCGAGGAGGTCCCGTCGCTGGCCGACGAGATCGACCGTCCTCAGGACACCATGCCCGGGAACGACCACGGCGACTTCGTGATGACCAGTACGGGCACCGTGGTGAAGTAGCCGCCCCGGGCTGCGGAGGTGCAGCCCGGGGCGCTCGTACGCGGGAGGGCGGGGCGGGCGCCCGCCCCGCCGTCAGGGGCGGGGGCGGGCGACCACCCGGTTGGCGACGGTCAGGCCGGCCAGCTCGGCCCTGCTGGAGACACCGGACTTGGCGAAGATGCGGGCGAGATGCGTTTCCACCGTCTTGTGGCTCACCTCCAGCAGCCTGGCGATCTGCCGGTTGGTCCGGCCCTCGCTGACCAGATGCGCGATCTCGAACTCGCGCCGGCTCACCAGCACCGGCCCCGCGGCACTCTTCTCGGGGATGTCCAGCAGCGCCTCGTACCGGGCCCGGGCCCGTTCCCAGCGGACGGCGTGCTGCACCCGTCCGGCGGCACGCTCGGCCCGGCCGAGCAGCTGCGCCGCCCGCCGGCGCTCCCACACCGGGAGTTCGCCGAGTTCGTCGCCCGCGACATCCAGTACCGCACGGACACAGGCCCTGCTGTCGCCGGCCGCCAGGACCGCGGTGGCCCAGGCCAGACGAGCCCGCCGCCACTGCGGGCTGTCCAGGTCGACGACGCGCATCGCGCACGCGGCGTCGGCCAGCGCCCGATCGTGGCGGCCCGCGGCGAGGGCGACATCGGCCCGCACGACGAGGGCCATGGCCCAGTGGTCGTGATGGTCGAGGGAGCGCGCGACCGCCACCGCCCGCTCCGCCCTGTCGGTCGCGGCCGACAGCGCTCCCTGCCGCAGCGCCAGCTCCGCGAGTCCCGACTGCAGCGGGGCGACGGGCAGATACTGGCCGCTCGCCTCGCACACCAGCAGTCCCCGCTCGAACCGCCGGCGGGCCCGCTCGCTCTGGCCGAGGTGCGTCTCGGCCCACCCGAGGTCGGACATGAGGGCCGGACGCTCGATCAGTTCCTCGTCGGTCCGCGAGTCGACGAGATCCGCCGAGTCCTTCACCAGCCGCAGCGCGTGATCGACCTCCTCCCGGTCGAGCGCCTCGACGGCGAGCAGCACCCACGCGTGCGCCCGCTGCAGGCGCTGCTCCTCCGTGATCACCGCCAGCGCGGCGTCCGACCAGGACCACCGGGTATCCCAGAGGGCCGTTGCCGCCAGCTCCAGCCGGAGACTCCCGGTGTTCACGGCGGCCGAACGGCCCACGGCTCCCCGCAGGATCACGCGCGCGTGGGTGAAGCGGCCGTCCGCGAGTGAGAGGATCGCCAGGATGTCGGCGGCCTGGTCCAGCTCCTGGTCCGGCCCGACGAGCGCGCTCCACTGCGCAAGAGCCGCACGGCACTGTGTCAGCTCACCGACGCGCGCGTACGCACGCGCCATGGACAACAGCAGGTCGGCCCGCTGCCGTCCGCCGTCCGGAACGGCGGACAGCAGCCCCAGGGCAGCCCGGCACCAGTCGACCGCCAGCCTCGGATTTCTCGCCAATACGGTATTCACGCCTGCCGCAAGTGCGTCGAACGCGGCACGCGCCGGTGGAATGACATCCACAATTAGTCGTCTGCGGCCATCGCCTGCCGCAGGCTCAGCGGCCGCATATCCGTCCATACCGTGTCGATGTATGCCAGGCACTCATCCTTGGAACCCGCCATTCCCACCGACTTCCAACCGTCGGGTATGTCCCGCCCGGCCAGCCAAATGGAGTACTGCTCCTCGCCGTTCACGACGACCACATATGCACTGGACTCGCTCAACGTTTCCCCCGTTAACTTGAGTTGACGAACGGACAGCACCGGCACCGGGCACGACTTGCTCGACCGGCCACCGGCGGGCACTGCGCGCCCACTTTAACGCGTCGGACTCCCGTCCGGGAGATGTATCTCACACGAATTCACCCGGGAAACGGGTAGCAAGAAGATGCCAAGCGGCCTCAGGCAACGCCGCAATACCCCTGGGAAGTCCTCGCCGTGCCGTTCTCGCCGGGCGATTTCCTGTTAGTTAGGCGAATCAAGCGCGGTGGGATGCGTTTCGACCCGTTTCACGACACGGCAGCCCAGCCGGCCGCGCCGGCCCGCAGGGGCATCGCCACGCACTCCGTGCGGCGGGCCGCCGGGAAGGTACCGACCCGGGCGAGGTCGCCAGAGCATGCACGTCAGCGGCCATCTTCCGAAGACGCGGAGCGTCAAACGGGCGTCATGGTGGAGACGCGACGAAGCCGCACGCGGAAGCACCGCAAGACGGTACACCCACCGCCACCCGACCGGCTCCTGCCGGCATCGGGGCCTGAGCCACGCGCACGGCCCACGCCGCCCGCGCGCGTCGGGAGCGGATCCCCCCACCCTCTGCCGGCCCGCCGTCCGACTGCCGTCGGGTGAAGTGGGAGTGGTGGGTACGCGCCCGAACGGGTCGGCGTGGACGAGGTTGCCTCCGCCCCCGCTATGTGGCCAGTTCGATCACGTGGAGCTTGCCCCTCTGCGATTCCGTGACATACGCATGACGGCCATCGGGCGCGATCGCTATGCCGCTGACGTCGTCACCGACGTCGAACGTCGTGGCCACGTCGCCACTCCCGGTGTCGATCACCTGGACCGCGCCGGACTCGTTGCCCACGTAGACACGCCGGCCATCGGGAGCCACGGCCAACGCGGTACTCCTCCCCTCGACCGGGATGGTGTCGCTCACCGTTCGGGTTTCGGCGTCGATCACTGACAACGCATTGGACGCGCCCTGCTCCGCGGCATAGTCCGAAGAGCCCTCGGGAAATCCCGTGGGAGGCGGCATGCTGGGAAAGTGGGCGACGTAGAGGCAACAGCCATCAGGTGCGATCGCCACGTCGGACGGCATCTCCCTGTCGACGGGGACGCGTGCGGCCACGGTGCCCTTCGCCGTGTCGAACACGGAGACGGAGTTCCCGGTCTTGCTGGCTGTTCCGCCCGGGCCGAGAGCGGAATTGGCGATGTAAGCACGACGGCCGTCGCGGGAGAGAACCACGTCACCACGATCTGCATCCGGCAGCGAAGCCCTGGTCTCCACTTCCCGCGCTTTCGTATCGATGACCGCCACCCCGCCTCCCCGGTTGGCGGCATAGACCTGACGGCCGTCGGGAGAGACGGCCAGCGAGTAGAGAGGCCCGCCGTCGACGGCAACGCTGCCGGTCACCCTCCTCCGGGCGGTGTCGATGAACGACACGGCACCCGCGATGAAGCCGCTCGCAACAAAAGCTTGGTGACCGTCCGGGCTCAACCGGATCTCCTTGGGCCCGACAGCCATCGGGATCGTGCCGACCATCTCACCACGGTCGAGATCGACCACCGAGACGCCCTTCTCATCAGCCGTGTAGGCGTACCGACCATCCGGGTCGACCGCTACGGAAAGGGGGCCGCCGCCGACGTCAACGGTGTCGATCACGGTGAGGGACGAGCCGGCATCCTCGCGCCCACGCTCAGATGTCGAGCCGTCGCCGCTCTGCCCCTCTCCATCTGATGCGCACCCCGCAGCAATCACGGCCATGACCAGGACAGCAACCGGAGCCGATCTCGTCACCCGCCGGGGAGCACCCCGTCCAGCCAACGCGGCACCGACGTCAGCACAACGCTCATCAGCCTTCGCTCCCCGGGCGATCCCGAACACAGTCGCTGGCCTCCCTCGCACCACCTGACCGACGGCACACAACGTAGCGCCACTCCCGGGGAGGGGGCCCCGCACAAGTGAACACACGCCAAAGCCGCACCAGATGAGCCCCTCCGGTGGCCTTGCGAACCCGGACAACCCCCGCGGGATGAGTTCCGCTCGGCGACCGCCGCCAGTCCCGGCGTCCCGTAAGCGGGGCATCGCCCGGCGCGGCAAGGAGCCCTCCGGCCGGCTCAGCCGGCACCGCTGGGTGATCGAGCGCACCCTGTCCTCCCTGGGCGGCCGCGTACGCTGCGCCCCTCGGCCGCAGGCCCGGTGCCGGGACTGTCTGCCCGACGTGGCGATGCTGCGGGCCGAGCCCACTGTGTTCGGCCCGGGTCGCATCCGGCCCTGCCGTCTCCCGGCTCGCCGACGCCCTGGCCGGGGCGGGCTCCCGGGCACTGCCGGCCATGTGACGGTACGGAATGAAGTCCGTGAGCGGGCATGGAAGTTGGCTGGCGACGCGGCACCGGACGCGGGTGGCGAGTTGGTCGTGGACATGGACGTCGTGCGGGTCCTGGCCCACCCGATCCGGTGCCGGTCGCGGCCGGTGCGGGCAGAGCGCCGTGCGGAGTAGTCGCCCGCGGCCGCGCAGCAGGCGCCGGAAGTTCTGCTCGCCGTCGCCCTTGCGGCCCGCCGATCCCGGTGGGTCGGTCTGGCGCGCCGGTGTGCCTCGATGACCGCGTGGCTGGCCGGCCACTCCGCCTGGAGGCGGTCGACGGCACGTCCGATGTGGACTCTTGACATGGCTGTCACACGGCAGGACGATGCGGAATACGTTTTCCGGTGTTGCCGGACGACAGATCCCTCACACGCAGAGACACCGTCTGCTCCCCGACGCCACGCGGCTGCCGCAGCAAGCGCCACGCCAGAGACCACTGCGCGCGGTCGGGTGAAGGCCAACGGAGGTCGCGATCGTGACGAGTGCGAAGCCGGGCATCCATCGACTGGCAGGAGTACGTCGAACCTTGGCGCTGCTTGCCGCTGTTCTGATCTTCAGCGTTGCCACCGCGCAACTGGGCGGGGCGGCAACGCAACCGGCCGAGACGGCCGCGCAGTCGGCCGATGCGGCTGACGTCCCACCGAACCCGCTGGAGAAGCCCGGTTGGGATCTCGACCGGCACGACGAGTTCGATGGCAGCCTCGACACCAACCTGTGGATCACGAACTACCTCGAATCCAGAACGCCGAAGTGGCGGGCCGAGGCGCGTTACACCTTCAGGGACAACGCCCTCGTACTGAAGATCGATGACGATCAGCCGACCTACTACAATGACAACCCGATGAAGGTCTCGAGCATCCAGACGGGGCAAAGGACCGGCCTGCACAAGGGTGATCGCTACGATCACTCGATCCCCACCATCATGAAGTATACGCCCCAGTACGGGTACTTCGAAATTCGTGCCAAGTCCAGTGCGAGGTACGGAACTCACACCGCGTTCTGGACGGTCGGGCGACAGGACACCTCAAGCGAGCGCTCAGAGATCGACATCGAGGAGCACGCGCCGGGCAGGCATGGCCTCGAGAGCTTCTACTACAGCCTGCACAAGTGGTCTGACGACAGCCTCCCGGAAGTCCAACACACGATCTACCCCGGGTTCGACCTGACGACGGATTTCCACATCTACGCTCTCGAGTGGACTCCGACCCAGATCAAGCTCTATGTCGACAATGAGCTGAAGGACACGATCAACGCCTCGCCGGCGTACCCGATGGCGTTCCTGCTCAGCATGTACGAGAACGCGGGATGGAACGGCACGGTGAATCCCAACGATCCGGAGCCCAAGGAATTCGTCGTCGACTACTTCCGTGCCTACAAGAAGGCCGACACCGGTGACCTTGTCGATGGCGCCACGTACAAGATCCGGAATGTGGCGACGGGTGGGTATCTGGACTCGGAGGCGGATGACCGCGTGGTCTTGGGTGATGCCACCTCGTACGACGATCAGGACTGGGTCGCCGTGCAGCAGTCGGATGGTGTCTGGTCGTTCCGGAACGCGCGGACGGGGCGGAACTACCTCGATTCGGAGCCGGACGGTGTGGTGATCTGGAATGACGGCTACGTCGGGCCCGATTCGCAGTGGACGCTGGAGTCGGCGTCGGGAGGGTTCCGGCTCGACAACAACCGTTCCGACAGGTCTTACCTGTATGGGACCTCGGCCGGCGAGCTGGGGTGGAACACGGGGTCCACCGACGCCGGCACGGTCTGGGCCTTCGAACGCCAGTAGCATGCCGACCGAGTACGTCCCTCACGTGTCCCCGTCCCCCGGGATCGTGGCGAACCGCTCCAGGGATCCGTCTCGGCCAGGAGCCCCCCTCAGCGTCCCTCGACGACGAAGGCTCTGAGGGCTTCCACGGCGCCCCCGCGGGCCCATTCGGTGAAGGAAGAGGAGAGCATCGGCGTGTCGATGGGGTGGGAGTGACGGAAGCGTCGCTGACTCACGCCCTCGTCGATGTGCCGGCCTCGACGAGGGCGCCCCCGCCGGCGCCGCGTACTCGGTGAGTACCGTCGTCGACGGCGCCGAGACCAGGGATGCCACCACCGCCCTGGACATGCCCTAACCTCGCGTTTTCACGAAGTGGATTGTCCAGGAGTTGATCAGGAACGCGGAAAGTGCCCTTGACCTGCAACGGTAGGACTTGCTGAGGGTCCTGTTGGCTGCAAGGGAAAGAGCACTCTCCAGGTGAGCGAGCTTATCTCGTCGTGCCCGCGTGTCCGTGTCCAGGGAAACGGTCGGCAGGTGGTCTCGCAGGCCGGTGCGGTTCCGCTGACGGAGACGGTCCGCAAGACGGGCCTGGACCAGGCGGTATCCGCGGCGCTGGCGCCCTGGCGGAAGCCGCGGGCCGTCCATGATCCCGGGAAGATCCTCCTGGACCTCGCGTTGGCAGTCGCGATGGGCGGGGACTGTGACACCGCCCTTCGGGCGATCCGCGTCGCAACGACTCATCTGCTTTGCCACCAGCACCACCGGCCAGCCGATCGCCGAACTCGAGCTCCGTCACCGGCTGCGGGTCCGCACGGAGGACCGGATCCGGGCCGCCCGGTCGACCGGCCTGCGGAATCTGCCCCTCAAGCACACCGCCCAGAACCGCGTCTGGCTGGAGATCGCGCAGATCCGCATGGCGAGGCGGCGAGGCGCCCCCGAGGGCCGTGGCGTCCTTGCCGCGATGCTGGCGCTCGGGCTTGTCTTCTGCCTGTTGACCTTCGCCTGGCCGGCCTTCTACAGCATCGTGATCGACAAGGCCCGCGCGCTGTTCAACCACTCTCCGGCCCGCCGCGTCCTGGACGCGCTCGCTGGATCCCTGCTCATCGTCTTCGGCGGCCGTTCCTCGGTGCTTCGTTGCTCGACACCTCGAAGCGTGAAGAACGGCCGCCTTCGCTGTCCCGGGAAGAACTGTCGCCGGGTTTTTGATCTCATCCGTTCAGGACGGCAGGCCCGGAGTGCTGTCAACCGCCGCCGACGCCGCTCATGATGGCGCTGATGATGCCCGGTTGGGTCACGGCGTGAGAGTTTCGGTCGAACAGACCGAACCCGTACTGTCCGTTGAAACCGTTGTCCCAGTAGATGCTGACTGCTCCGTATTTCTTGGCTGTGGCCGCCAGGGTCCGCGCAAAGTCAGCACGGTATGTGTTGCTCGCCGAGTCGAACGACGACTTGTCGATCGCTCCGTATTCGCCGACGACTACCGGATATCCCTTCGTGACGAACCTGTCGTACATCTTCTTCAACTGCCCGTCCAGAAAGTCCTCCTGCCCCCAGGTGGACGTCTTTGACGGATCGGTCGCGGCCGGGCCCCACTGCGTGATGGTTCCGCTTTCCTCTCCGGTGAAGTCCCACGGATCGTAGTAGTGCACGGAGATCATGATCCGGTGCTCATCGCCGGGGATGGAGGGGGACCGATACTCGTCGGTCGGCAGGGCGAAGCCGTAGTCGCCCGCGGTGTAGTCGATGTTCGTGTTCCAGCCGGGGATGAGCAGCCACCGTGAGCTGTTGTTACCGCCGGCCTGCCGCACCGTGTCCACGAAGATCTGGTTGTAGTCGTTTATGTTCGAGTAGCACGGTTGAGTCGGTTGGCCGTACTGGCCGTCGAACTCTTCGTTCATGGATTCCAGGATCAGGTGCTCGTCGTAGCTCTGGAACCTCGACGCGATCTGTTGCCATACCTTCTGGTACTTGTCCTTGATTTCCGTTTGGGAGGACGAGTCACAGATCAGCCAGGAACCGTCGATCGTCTTGAAGCCGTCACCGTGCATGTTGATCACCACGTACATGCCTCGGTTGTAGGCGTAGTCGACGACTTCCTGGACTCTGTTCAGCCAGGATGAGTCGATCGCATAATCTGGGCCAGGCCCTATGTTGCGCAGGTAGGAGACCGGGATCCGGATGGTTTTGAATCCTTCCGCCTGCACCTTGTCGATCAGGGCCTGGGTTATCCTCGGATTGCCCCATGCCGTTTCACTGGGATACCCGTTGGCGTTGGCTTCGAGCTGGTTCCCCAGATTCCAGCCCGCGCCCATATCGGCAACGATCTGCGAAGCGTCCGACGGAGCCGCTGTGCCGGCAGCTGCCTGCTTCGCCGAGCCGCCGCCCATGAACGCGGCCACCGCCAGTAAGACGGCAACGAGGACGGCCTTGACCTTCATTGTTCTTGCAGCCATTGACGTTTCCTCTCTCCAGTGCTCGTCGAATTATCATCGAAGCGCTTCGATCGAATATTCGACGATCCTCGCCCATTTCTTCCGGAGAGAATAGAATCGCGTCACGTCCATGACAACAGCAGGCGACCGCCGGCTACGAGGTCGCCTGGATGTGCGTCTGATACTCGGTGTAGCTCGGATAGCGCCCTGCCATCCACAGGATGCCCAGCCGTTCCCCGGAGCCCAGGCCACGTGGGGCGATGGGCCGGACCTGAGTGACCGTGGAGTCCGCGGTGACGGCCTCCCTCTCCCACGTCGTTCCGCCGCTCGTCGTCGTCCAGCGCTCGATCTCGTTGACGGACCCGATCCGGCGGGAGAGGAGGACTACGGACGGGTTGGTGTGATCGAGCGTGATGCCACCGGAGTAGTTGATCTCACCGGGCTTCTCGGCGATCGTCCCGCCGGCGGCGGTCAGCTCCCGGTCCTCCCAAGCGGTGCCGTTCCACTTCGCGTAGTGGTACCGGTGGTCTGTGTCCGTGGGGAACCGCGCGAAGGTCATGACGGGTAGGCCCTGGCTGTCGACGGCGATGTCGTGAATCCATGACTTCCCGCCGCCCGAGCCGGCGTCGTTCGACGCCACCTTCACGTAGGGCCGCTGGCCGGGAACCGAGGCGAGAGTGGCTGCGTCGGTCCACTGGTCGCCGCCGGTCGTGGTCGACCAGTTCGGGTTGTAGTTCCCGCCCCGCCAGAACAGGTACGGCTTGTTGTTCTCCGCGGAGAGCTCCACCGGGTTGGGGTAGGTGTAGCCGGTACCGGCCGCGGTGATGCACCGCCCGCGGGTCTCTCAACCGGCACCACGCACCGCTGGGAGCCAGCGTGTGGGTCGCCGGGAGAGCTGCCGCGGAAGCCCCGGCGAAGGGATGGAAGGGCCGGTGACCTGGCGTTCGTCCCTGACCATCGGCAGCGCGACGTGAGACGATTCCGTGCGTGTACCAGAACCCGCCCGGTCCCAGACGGGCAGGCCCCACCGGGGGACGGCGCGTCACGCTGCACGACGTGGCACGGGAGGCCGGGGTCTCCTACGCCACCGCCTCGCGGGCCATCCATCCCGGCAGCAGGAAGGTCAACGAGGGCGCGCGCGACCGCGTGCTGGCGGCGGCGGGGAAGCTGAACTACACCCCGAACTTCCCCGCCCGGGCGGTCGCGCACGGCTCCACCATGGCGGTGGCGCTGGTCGTCAGCGATGTGGCCGATCCGTACTTCTCGTCCCTCGCCGCGGGTGCCAGGCGGGCCGCCGACGACGCCGGGCTCTCCCTCACGATGGCCGTCTCGGGCGGCGATCCGGAACGCGAGGTGGAGCTCGTCCGGAAGCTGCGCGGGCAGCGGCCCCGGGCGATCGTGGTGGCCGGCAGCCGCCTCACCGACTGCCCGCACCGTGACGCCCTCGCCGAGGAACTGCGGCTGTTCGAGGGCGCGGGCGGGCGGGCGGTGCTGATCAGCCAGCCCGACCTGCCCTTCCCGACGATCTCGCTGGCCAACGGGGAGTCAGGACAGCGGCTGACGACCGCTCTGGCCGGCCGCGGCTACCGGCGACTGGCGGTGATCCGCGGACCCGACAAGCTGCGGACCTCGCGGGACCGCGCGGACGGGCTCGTGCGCGGCGCGGCGGCCGACGGGATCGTACTCGCGAAGCGGGACGTCATCGAGGCGCCGTTCACGCGCGACGGCGGTTATCAGGCAGCGTTGTCTCTGGTGGAGCGGGGGCTTGGCGGGATCGACGCCGTTGTCGCCGTCAGCGACGTGATGGCCGTTGGCGCCATGTCGGCGCTCCGGGACTCAGGGCTGGCGCCGGGGCGCGACCTCGGAGTCGCCGGATTCGACGACATCCCCATGGCCGTGGATGTCATGCCGATGCTGACGACGGTGGCGGCCCCCCTCGTCGAGATGGGAGCTCGCGCGGTGCGTCTCGCCCTCGGCGACCGGGCAGGCTCACAGACCGAGACGGTCGCGACCGAGGTCGTCATCCGCGACAGCACCCCGCGGCGCCCGTAGCTCGACGTGCCCTGCCTCGTAGGCGACCGCGACTGGTCGCCCGCTGCGGCAGGCGCGGTGCCAGGGGCCGACACGCCTCGGACGCACCGCCCGTCGCCGGCGGACGGGAAGGCCGACGGCCGGGCGACGCCGCTGCGGGCCGTCGGGTAAGGTCACCGCGCTGGTCCGAGGTGACCGGAGAGGAGCAGCCGATGCCCCACGGTGCGCGCCCGACGATCACGCTGCAGGACGTGGCCCGGCGGGCGGGTGTGTCGGTGGCGACCGCCTCGCGCGTGCTCGGCGGCAGCGCCCGTCCGGTCGGCCAGGACTACCGGGAGCGTGTGCTCGCCGCCGCGTCCGAACTGCACTACGTGCCCGACGCGGCCGCCCGCGCGATGCGGCGCGGCAGCGATGCCGTCTGCCTGCTCGCCGACG
This sequence comes from Streptomyces synnematoformans, assembly GCF_039531005.1. Taxonomy (NCBI): domain Bacteria; kingdom Bacillati; phylum Actinomycetota; class Actinomycetes; order Kitasatosporales; family Streptomycetaceae; genus Streptomyces; species Streptomyces synnematoformans. The sequence continues at coordinate 15,614 of NZ_BAAAPF010000005.1, read as the reverse complement.
ACATGACGACGCCGACCATCGCGTTGCTGATCGCCGCGATGGAGCGGGCCGCTTCCGCGGCCGACGCCTTCGTCACGGTCTCCTCGACCGGCGGCTCGGTGGCGGGCCAGCTCCGGGCGATCGAGGTGGCCCGGGCCGTACGTCCCCGGGCGCTCGTGCTCACCTCCGGGCGCATCGACGCCGCGGCGCTGGGCGGCCGACTGCTGGACGCCTTGCGGTCGTACGCCGACGACGGCGGCCGCGTGGTCGTCGTCGGCGAGACCGATCTGCCGTTCCCCTGGATCGGCTTCGACAATCGGGGCGGTGCGCGAACCCTCGGCCGCCTGGTCGCCGAGCAGGGACATCGTCGCGTCGCCGTCCTCGGCGGGCCACGCGGGCACTTCAACGCCGACGAGCGGGTAGCCGGGTTCCTCGAAGGGCTCGCCGACTGCCCCGCCCCGGTCACCGACGTCCGCGTCCTGCCCTGCGAGCTCAGCCGCAGCGGCGGCCACCACGCCGCACGCTCCTTGCTCGCCGACGGCACGGTCGTGGACGTGATCATGGCTATCAACGATCTCATCGCGATCGGGGCGCTGGCGGCGCTGAACGCCGCCGATGTGCCGGTGCCCGAGCAGATGTCGGTGGTCGGCTTCGACGACATCCCGCTGGCGGCCGACGTCACCCCCCGTCTCACCACGCTCGCCCTGCCCTTCCAGTGGGTCGGCGCCGAGGCGATCCGCCGGGCCCTCGACACGGACGGCGAGGAGCCGGAGCCACTCCGGGTGGCCGGGACACTCGTGGTCCGGCAGAGCCTCCGGCTTCGCGACGTCGGCTGAGCGGCCGGCGTTACCCCGCCGTGCCGAGCGCACCGCAGCGGCAAACCGCTCGGAAGTTCTCGAAAATCAGCGCATCAGCCTGCGACTTCGCACAGCTTCCGACAGACGTCCGGCACAAACGCACCGGCGAACACCCGGAGCGCTTCGGGCTGCCGGAGACCGGCTCTCCGCAGGAGCCGATCACCGGCCCGGTGTACCGCTTCGATCCGGAGTCCGACTCCATGACGAAGTGGCCGGAGTACTACGACGGCTCATGGCTGATCCTCGAACGCTCCCAGAACTGGTGGCGCGAGGTGCGGCTGCGGCAGGACGCCCACGCCGGCAACGCAGTGCTCAGGGTCAACGACGACTCACCTCCGCTCTCGCGGGGTTGGTCCCTGCACGGTCCCCTCGGCCGGCTCCTCGGTGGGGTGCTCCCCGCGCTCATGAGGTGAGCAGGGCAAGCTCCGCGTTCAAGAGGCCGGTCAGGTAGTCGTGGCGGCCGTCGGTGCGCTGGATGCCCCGGCTCGGGCCCTCGGCGATCATCAGGACGTAGAGGTGAAGCCGGTAGAGCGACAGCCGGATCCGGGCGGCCGCGTCGAACGGCTCCGGGCGGTAACCGCGCAGGAACGGGTGCTCCGGCTCGTCCTCGATCCGCCGGAACAGCGCCGGTGACACCAGATCCAGCAGTGGATCCCCGTAAAGGTAGCGCTCACCGTCGACCAGGCCGGCGAGCCCGCCCGACGGGGACACCAGCACGTTGCCGTCCCACAGGTCGAAGTGCAGCAGGGCCGGACGGGTCACCATGGCCAGCACGTCGTGATGCCGCTCGACCACCCCCTCCAGCGGCGGCAACGGCACGTTCCACTCCGCGGCGTCGGCCCGCAGCGCCGCGACGATGGCGGCAAAGGCGGTCGGCCAGTCCTGTCCGGACGGCCGGTCGCCGGTGTAGCCGAAGTGTGGGCCGGAGATCTCATGCACGGCGGCGACCGCCGCGCCCAACTCGATGCGGGCACGCGGCGCATCCTCGTCGGCGAGCGGGCGGCCCGGCATCAGCGTCGTAATGATCCAGTCGTCGCAGACGGCCAGGACCGACGGCACCGGAACGCCTGGTGCGCGATCGCGCACCAGGCGGAAATACTCCGCCTCGGCCGGGATCAACCCCCTCTCGTATGCGAGCAGGCCAGCCGCCGACGGCGGCCCCACCTTGACCACGACCTCCCGGCCGTCGGCGAGCGCCGCCCGCCAAACGGTGGCGAAAGTGCCGCCGCTCAGCTCGGCAGCATTGACGATGCTGACGGCACCCAGGCCGTCGGCCAGCACCGACTCGACGTCGGCGCGCGACAACGCGGGTTGGGTCGGACTGCGCACCCACCGAGACTAGATCCCTGGGTTCGAGACTCCAACCCGGTGAACCTTCCCGGTCAGAGCACTAGCTAGGGCGTCGTGACGTCGAGGTAGTCGATGTTGGCCAGGCCGCCGGTCGTGGTCGGGTTGAGCCGGATCGTGTTACTGCCCGCAGCGAGCGAGATGGTTGCCGTCTTGATGCCCCACGTGCTCCACGCCCCGGTACCCGGAAATGACACCGTCTGCACCGTCGAGCCGTTCACCACCAGGTCAGCGTGCCGGTCGGTCGTGGTCCCGTTGGCGAATCGCACGCTCACCGTCGCCGTCCCCGCCGTGCTCGCATTGACCGTGAACTGTGCGTACGCACCGGCAGCGTTGTCGCCGTTGCAGAACCCGCTGCCGGAATAGCCCGACCAGTTGGCATCAATCGTGCCCGTGCACACCGCCGGCGAGGTCTCCGCCTCATAACGAGTAGTCGAGCCACCGCCGTTCGGCTGCTCGAAGGCGCCGATGTCCGGAGCGCCGGTGTAGAGCGCGTTCCCCTCGTAGTCACGGCCGCCGTTGCCGGCGATGCTCACGCCACGGTTGACCGCCGGGGAGCCCGCGGCGACTTTGAGCTCGTACGCGGCGGCCAGAGCGGGACCGGTGTCGGGCGTGCCCGAGGGCGCGTCGATCGGGGCGGACACGAACTGCGGATTCGCCACGACGGCCCCGGAGTCTCCGCCGGGGACAGGCAGGGTCGCTCCACCGTAGAGGTTGTTCCTGTAGGTGACGGTGGAGCTGGTCGAGAGGGTGGCGTTCGCCCTGGTCGAGTAGAGGATGTTGTTGCTGATGGCATACCTGGAGTCCAGGTACTTGCCGTAGCCGTAGATCAGATAGTTGCTGGCGTCGTTGTAGAGGGTGTTGTTGTAGATCTGCGCCCTGGCGGCGGCGTCGGAGTGCAGGTAGATCTGGTAGCGGGTGTTGCTGGTGATGACGTTGTAGCGCAGCACGACGTCGCCGAAGGAGAACTGGCACAGCAGGATGCCGTCGCCGTTGCCGTGCACGTAGTTGTATTGCACGACCTGGCCGGTGGTGCCCTTGTCGGCGTCGATGCCGTTGGAGTCGGCCCCGCCCGCCTTCTTCGAGGTGCCGAAGACCTCGTTGGACTGGATCGTGACGTCGTCGGCGAAGTACGTCTCGATGCCGGAGGTGCCGGTCTTGTCCACGACGTTGCGTTCGATCGTGCCACCGCGCACGTCGGTGAAGTAGATGCCGTTACAGCCGTACGCCGTGCCGGCCTGGGTGATGTAGTTGTCCCGGATCGTGAAGTTGGTGTGGGGTTTGAACTTCGTGTCCGTGGCGCTGGCGCGGGTGCCCCATCCGGTCCCGACCGCGCCCGGACTCGAACCCGTGTACTGCTTGACGGAGATTCCGGCGAACGACGTGTTGGAGATCCTCGAGTTTTGGATCACTACGTCGTTGAGGATGGTCGGCGTGCTCGGCGGCGCGGCGATGTTCGGCACGGTGGTGTCGAAGACGATCCCTCCGGTCTTCTTCGACGCGTCCCAACCGGTCCGGAAAGTGATGCCCGGCTTGTTGCCGGCCGTGTCGCCGCCGATCCAGTTCACCTGGCCGGTGACGTCGTGAACGTTGACGGCGTCAATGACGAACCCATCGAGGGTCTGGCTGTTGTTGCCGCCGACGTGAATGCCGCGGAAGTCGCCCAGATTGGCCCCGGGGGTGCCGGTCGGCGGGGCGGTATTGGTCACCTCGAGGTTGCGGATCGTCCAGTACTGCTGGTTGAACAGGCGTACCGCGTCGGCGACCGTGCCGGCGCCGTTGATCCGGGGCTTGGCACCGCTGCCGTAGGAGTCGATCACGATGGGCGAACCCGCTGCCCCGGAGCCCTTTGGCCACAGCTGCCCGGTCCACACGCCACCGGCCTTGAGCAGGATGCGGTCGCCTGCGCCGAAGGTCGTCGCATTGACCTTGCTGAGACTCTTCCACGGATGGGACTGGTCAAGGCCGGTGTTGGAGTCTGCGCCACTGGCGGAGTCCACGTAGTACGTCGTGTTGACCGCCTGGGCGGGAGCCGCAACCCCGACGACAGTGCCGGCCGCGAGAATGGCGACCGCGGCCCAGGCCATGAAGCGGGGAAGAGACGCGAAGCGGGGCGCCGCACAGGAGCGCCGGTTCGAGTGGGGCACCATGACCTCCGTGTGGGGGAGGGAAGTGAACGCCCGCCGGTCGTCCGGAGAGGCGGCGTGAACACGGCAGTTCGCTCAGCCTGTGGGAACGCTCCCAGAAGAGTGAGACTAGATACTCCGCTGATGGGTCGTCAAGGATTATGTCGGCATCCGCTGTTCGTCTCTGTGCGGATTCGAGTGTCATGGGTGCCTCGGATCACCTGTCACGCTGGCCGAGTACGGACCGCTCACGAGCTCGTGCATGGTTGGAGGTGGCACGTCGAGACCTTGATCGCGGATCATGGTTTGCGTGGTGGGGAACCCGATGCGTGCAGCGGTTATTCGCAGTCAGCAGGTCACCGGCCTGAGTTCAGAGGTGATCGCCGAACTCATCGCGGAGGTCGGCCCGTTGTGGCACGAACGACATCAGGCGGCACTCGCTTCGCCTCCGCGGCGGAGGGCTGTCGGCGCCGGGGCCAAGCACAAGCTCGTGTTCGTCGACCGGCTCCTGGCCACGTTGGTTCACCTCCGCCACGGCGTCACCCACGACGTGCTGGCCTGCTGGTTCGGTGTGGACCGCGCCACCATCACGCGTGCGATCGGTGAATGACGGCCGCTCCTGGCCCAGCAGGGCTGCACCATCGCTCCCGGCCTTCGGCTCCGCAGGCTCGCCGAGGTGATCGACCAACCGGACGCAAGGACCGGGACAAGTTCATCTCGGGCAAGAACAAGCAGAACGCTGTCAAGTCCATGGTTTTCACGGACGCGGACGGCCGCCTGCCGTACTGCAGCCCGGCTGAGCCCGCGAGTTGTGCGGACATCACGCATGCTCGCAAGTTAGGGCTGGTCAGAGTCCTGTCCGGCGCTCCTGTGGTGGAGATCCTTGCGGATGCCGGCTACCAGGGCCTGGGTGCCCGGACCGGCGGACGCGCGGTGACGCCGCCACACCGCAAGTTCAAGAAGAACGCCCCGGACTGGTACGAGGAGATCCACGAGCAACGGCGCAAGGCCCATTCCTCGCGCCGTATCCATGTCGAGCACGGCATCGCCCATCTCAAGAACTGGCGAGCTCTCACCCGCCACCACGGTCGACGCGAGCACATGAGCGACATCATCCAAGCGGTCGCCGCACTGCTCTCTCACCAGCGGTCGGTCACCCTCACGACCAATGAACAAGTGTGAACGCCGGGCAGTCTGCACCCGTCGACGTGTCACCTCCAACCATGCACGAGCTCGTTAGGCGGCTTGACCAAACCCATTAAGAGTCCTGGAGGGCTCGCGACCTCGGACGAGCGCCTGCTCGACGTCGCGCCCGGCAGTGGGCACTCACTGTCTCAAACGCCGTGCCGACGCCGCACGCCGTGAGGCCCTCGGCGGCTACCGGCCCGCCGGACCAGGAGGATCCGCGCCCACCAGCCCAGTTCATCGGGGCACTCAGAGCAAGATCAACGAGCGTCAAGATACCTCGGAGAGCGTCATTTCAGCGTCAAGATATCGCCCATACCGCACACAACGCACATCATGCGCATCGCGAAAACCGCAGGTCAGGCGGCCCTTTCGGCCCTTACGAGGATCGCCACACACTCCATGTGGTGGGTCATCGGGAAGAGGTCGAAGGCGCGGAGCCACTTCGGGGTGTAGCCCGCGGTGGCGAAGTACGTCAGGTCCCGGGCCAGGGCCGCCGGGTCGCAGGCGACGTAGGCGATGCGGCGGGGGGCGAGGGTGGTGATGTGGGTGACCACCTCGCGGCCGGCGCCGGTGCGGGGTGGGTCCAGGACCACGAGGTCCGCTTCGGTGATGCCGGTGCGGGGGAGGACGCGGGCGACCTTGCCCTGTTCGATGCGGACGCGGTCGAGGTCGGCGAGGTTGTGGCGGGCGTCGGCGGCGGCGCGTTTGCCCGACTCGACGCCGAGGACCGCGCCCTTGGGGCCGACGCGCTCGGCGAGGGCGCCGGCGAAGAGGCCGACGCCGCAGTAGAGGTCGAGGGCCATGTCGCCCTTCTTCGGCATCAGGCCCGTCATCACGGTTTCGACGAGCAGGTCCGCGCCCTTCGGGTGGACCTGCCAGAAGCCGCCCGCGCCGACGCGCCAGGTGCGGCCCGCGGCGCGTTCGCGGACGAAGTCGCGGCCGTGGACGCGGTGGACGGCGGCGGGGGCGCCGGGGGTGCGGGCGGGCTCGGCGCGGAGGACGGAGACGGGGCGGTCCAGTTCGACCAGGGGGAGCCGGCCGCCCGGGCGGGGGGTGAGGACGACCTGGCGGTCGCCGGAGCCGGTGGCGGCGATGGCCTCGACCGCGGCCAGCTGCGGCCACCTCCGGCTCGGCACGCCGAGCTCCTCGACCTCGGGGGCCGCGATGAGGCAGCGGTCGACGGGCTGCACCTCGTGGGAGCGGTGCCTGCGCAGGCCGGCCCGGCCGTCGGGGTCGATCGCGTAGTGCACCCGGGTCCGCCACGCCGGCACCTCGCCCTTCGGCACCTTGTCGCCCGGCACCGGCTCCACCGTGCCGTCCCACCCCGCGTCCTCGGCGGTGAGCCCCGCGAGCCGGTCCAGCTGCTCGGCGAGCACGTCGGCCTTCAGCCGCCGCTGCGCGCCCGGGGCGACGTGCTGGAAGTCGCAGCCGCCGCACCTGCCGGGGCCGGCGTAGGGGCAGGGCGCCTCGATGCGGTCCTTCGCGGGCTCCAGCACCCGTACGGCGTCCGCGCGCAGGAAGCGTGCGCCGGCGTGCCCCTCGGTGACGCGGGCGACGACCCGCTCGCCGGGCAGCGTGTGGCGTACGAAGAGCACCTGGCCCTCGGCCGTACGGGCGACGCAGTGCCCGCCGTGCGCCACCGGGCCGACCTCGACCTCGTACTCCTCCCCCACGGCGCTCGGGGACGTGGCGGGCGCCTGCGGTTCTTCGGGCACGGGTCGGACTCCTGGGGCAGCGGCGGTCGGGAGGGGGCGGCCGGGACTGCGGCCGGGCGCCAGTCTAGGCGCCGCGCCGTGCCCGTACCGTACGGGCGCCTCCCGGCTCCCCGCACCCGCCGGGCGGCGCCACCCGGGGTGCCCGCGGGCCCGGAGGGTGTGTAGCTTGAACGGAAACGGCCGACATGGCGGAAGGACGCCGCGTGCACATCGTGATCATGGGGTGCGGCCGGGTGGGGTCCACCCTGGCGCGCACGCTGGAGCAGCAGGGGCACACGGTGTCGGTGATCGACCGTGATCCCACCGCCTTCCGGCGGCTCGGCTCCGGCTTCGGCGGGCGCCGGATCACCGGCATCGGCTTCGACCAGGACACGCTCAAGGACGCGGGGATCGAGGAGGCCGGGGCCTTCGCCGCGGTCAGCTCCGGCGACAACTCGAACATCATCGCCGCCCGCGTCGCCCGCGAGATGTTCGGCGTCGAGAACGTCGCGGCCCGTATCTACGACCCCCGCCGCGCCGAGGTCTACCAGCGGCTCGGCATCCCCACGGTCGCCACCGTCCGCTGGACCGCCGACCAGATGCTGCGCCGGCTGCTGCCCGCGGGGGCGGAGCCGCTGTGGCGGGACCCGAGCGGCCGGGTCGAGCTGGCCGAGGTGCACACCTCGGCGGCGTGGATCGGGCACCGGGTGGCCGAGCTGCAGGAGGAGACGGGTGTACGGGTCGCGTTCATCACCCGGCAGGGCGAGGCGGTGCTGCCCACCGCGAAGACGGTGCTGCAGGACGGCGACCTGGTGCATGTGATCATGCGGACCGACGAGGTGGAGCAGGTGGAGGCGGCCTGCGCCAAGGGTCCGGACACGGAGGCCCGACGGTGAGCGGCGCACGCGCGAACGGAGCGGCACAGTGAGGGTGGCTATCGCAGGCGCGGGCGCGGTCGGCCGCTCGATCGCGGGTGAGCTGCTGGACAACGGGCACGAGGTCCTGCTCATCGACAAGACGCCCACCGCCATCGCCGTGGAGCGGGTGCCGCGGGCGGAGTGGCTGCTCGCCGACGCCTGCGAGATCGCCTCGCTGGACGAGGCCGCGCTGCAGCGCTGCAGCGTGGTCATCGCGGCCACCGGCGACGACAAGGTGAACCTCGTCGTGTCGCTGCTCGCCAAGACCGAGTACGGCGTGCCGCGCGTGGTCGCCCGGGTCAACAACCCGCGGAACGAGTGGCTCTTCAACGAGGCGTGGGGCGTGGACGTCGCCGTCTCCACGCCCCGGCTGATGTCCGCGCTGGTGGAGGAGGCGGTCAGCGTCGGCGACCTGGTCCGGCTACTGCGCTTCAGCCACGGCGACGCGAACCTCGTCGAGCTGACCCTGCCGGAGGAGTCGGCGCTCACGGGCACCACCGTCGGCGACGTCGACTGGCCCGCGGACACCACGCTGGTGACCATCATCCGCGGCAGCACGGTCCTCACCCCGAAGCCGGACGACACCCTGGAGGCGGGCGACGAGCTGCTCTTCGTCGCCGCGCAGTCCCGCGAGGAGCAGCTGGAGGAGCTGCTTTCCGTACGGCGCGAAGGCTGACCCGGCGGCGGCGCGGCCGGGCACGAGCAAGGGCGGGGGCTACTCCCGCTCTGCCGCCTGGCGCTGTTTCTTCCGCTCCTCCTCCGCCTTCTCCTCCGCCTCCATCTCCGCGATCACGTCGATCGGCGGCGGCGCCTGCTTGAGGAAGATGTACGTGAGCGTGACCGCCAGCAGCAGCGGCGGGATCTTCAGCGCCACGATCACCCAGCCGAACTCCTTGGGGTCGGCCCAGAAGTACAGCGGGAAGAGGATCGCGGACTTGGTCAGGAAGATCAGGCCCCAGGCGTAGCTGGCCTTCGAGTACGCCTTCTTGCGGCCGGGGTTGCGGGTGCGCCAGGACAGGTTCTCGCGGAACAGCGGCCCGAGGATCAGCCCGATCAGCGGCATGCCCGCGAGCGTGCTGAGGATGTACGCCAGGGCCAGGCCGAGGCCGTAGAGCAGGCCGGGGAGGTAGAAGTCCTTGGCGTTGCCGGTCATCATCGCGAAGGCGACGCCGATGGCCACGCCGAAGACGCCGCTGAAGGCGTGCTTGAGGGTGCCGCGGGTGACCAGCCGGGAGAAGCCCAGGAGCAGCGCGACCGCGAGCGCGGCCAGCGCGGACGGCCTGACCTCCGAGCCGATGGTGTAGACGAGCACGAAGACGAGCCCGGGGACCGTGGTCTCGACCATGCCGCGGACGCCGCCGAACGCCTCGGCCATCGCGGCCTGGGTGACGGCGTGCGAGTCGCCCTGCGGTACGTCGGAGGCGTCCCCGCCGGCATCGGCCCCGGGGGCGGACCCGGCAGCGGGCGCGGCCGCGGCCCCGGGCGGGCCGGCGCCGGTCGTGCCGGGCCCGCCGGCGCGGTCGTCGGCCGGCTTCTCGAATGACGTCACCGCTGCTCCTGTCCGAGGGGTCGCAGTTCGTACTTGGGGTTGAAGAGCACCCGCCGGCCGCGGCTCATGGCGATGCGGCCGGAGGCGGTCAGGCTGCGGCCCGGCTCGATGCCGGTGATGGCGCGGCGGCCCAGCCAGACCAGGTCGAGCGAGTCGGTGCCGTCGAACAGCTCCGCCTGAAGTGCGGGGACGCCGGCGCGCGGCTGCAGCGTGACGGTGCGGAGACTGCCGGTGACGGTGACCACGGCGCGGTCGTGGCACTGCCGGATGGGTGTGACCTCCGCGGTGTCCTCGTCGGGCGGCAGGCTGTCCTCCGCCGGCGGCTCTGCGGCGCCGGTGAGGCGGCCCAGCAGCCGGCGAAGCGGGCCGGCGGGTCGGTCGGCGCTGCGGGCGGGGTCCATGTCCGCAGGGTACCCGTCCGGGGCGGTCCGTTTCACTGCTCGAAGCGGTAGCCCATGCCCGGCTCGGTGACGAAGTGGCGCGGGTGGGCGGGGTCGGCCTCCAGCTTGCGGCGCAGCTGGGCCATGTAGACCCGCAGGTAGTTGGTCTCCGTGCCGTACGAGGGGCCCCAGACCTCTTGGAGGAGCTGCTTCTGGCTGACCAGCCGGCCCGCGTTGCGTACGAGCACTTCGAGCAGGTGCCACTCGGTGGGCGTGAGGCGTACGTCGGCGCCGTCGCGGTTGACCTTCTTGGCGGCGAGGTCGACGGTGAAGGTGCCCGTGGTGACCACGGCCGGGTCGCCGGCGGGCGCGGACGGCTCGGCGCGCCGGACGGCGGCGCGCAGCCGGGCGAGCAGCTCGTCCATGCCGAAGGGCTTGGTCACGTAGTCGTCGGCGCCCGCGTCGAGGGCCTCGACCTTCTCGTCGGAGCTGTGCCGGGCGGAGAGCACCAGGATCGGCACCCGGGTCCAGCCGCGGATGCCGCGGATGACGTCGACGCCGTCCATGTCGGGCAGGCCGAGGTCCAGGACGATCACGTCGGGGCGGCGGTCGGCGGCGAGCTTGAGCGCGGTGGCGCCGTCCTGGGCGGCGTCCACCTCGTACGCGCGCGCCTTGAGGTTGATGACCAGGGCGCGCACGATCTGCGGCTCGTCGTCGACCACGAGCACCCGGTGCATGGCTGCCGCCTTTCGTTCCAGTCGTTCCAGCGGGGGTGTGCGGGGGTACGGACCCGGGGGCGCCCCGGCGGCGCGTGCGGCCGGACGGCAGCCGCTCGCGGCCGGGCCGGCGGCCTCTGCGGCCGGGTCTGCGGCGTCACGTCGTCGCCTGGGCCGGCAGCTCGGCCGGCGCCGGTGTGCCGCGGCCGGGCGCCGCCCGCAGCGTGAGCACCATGGTCAGCCCGCCGCCCGGGGTGTCCTCGGCGATGAGGGTGCCGCCCAGCGCCTCGGCGAAGCCGCGGGCGACCGCGAGCCCGAGGCCCACGCCGGCGCCGCGCGGCGCGTCCCCGTAGCGCTGGAAGGGCTCGAAGATGCGGTCCTTGCCGCTGTCGGGGACGCCGGGCCCGCGGTCGGCCACGCGCAGCTCCACCCGGTCGCCGAGGGCGCTCGCCTGCACCAGGACGGGCGTGCCGGGCGGACTGTACTTGACCGCGTTCTCGACGACGTTCGCCACCGAGCGCTCCAGCAGCCCGGCGTCGACGGTGACCATCGGCGTGGTCTCGGGGACCCGCAGCGTCACGCTGCCCTCCGGCACCCCGGCCAGCGCCTTCGGCACCACCTCGTCGAGGTCCACCTCGCGCGGCAGCGGCGTGACGGTGCCGGTCTGCAGCCGGGACATGTCGAGCAGGTTGCCGACGAGGGCGTCCAGCCGGTCGGCGCCGTCCTCGATGGCGGCGAGCAGCTCCGCCTCGTCCTCCGGGGACCAGGCCACGTCGTCGGAGCGCAGCGAGGTGACGGCGGCCTTGATGGCGGCGAGCGGGGTGCGCAGGTCGTGGCTGACCGCGGCGAGGAGCGCGGTGCGGATGCGGTTGCCCTCGGCCAGCTTGCGGGCCTCCACGGCTTCGGCGGCCAGCCGCTGCCGTTCCAGTACGACGGCGGCCTGGGCGGCGAACGCGCCGAGGACGCGGCGGTCGGCGGCGGGCAGCTTGCGGCCGGTGAGCGCCAGCGCCATGCCGTCGCCGACGGGCATGTCGGCGTCGGCGTCGTCGGGGTTGGCCGTCCCGCCGGCGTCGCCGTCGCTGCCGACGCAGCCCACGCACGTCCAGCCGTCCTCGTCGCGCTGCCGCTCGAAGAGCGACACGGACTCCATGCCGAACGTCTCGCGCACCCGGTCCAGCAGCGATTCGAGCGACGCCTCGCCGCGCAGCACGCTGCCCGCGAGCAGCGACATCACCTCGGACTCGGCGCGCAGCCGGGCGGCCTGGGAGGTGCGGCGGGCGGCGAGGTCGACGACGGACGCCACCGCGACGGCGACCCCGAAGAAGACGCCGAGGGCGACGATGTTACGCACGTCGGCGATGGTGAAGGTCTCCACCGGCGGGGTGAGGTAGTAGTTCAGCAGCAGCGAGCCGACGGCGGCGGACGCCAGCGCCGGCAGGGTGCCGCCGAGGAGGGCCGCCAGCACGGTGGCGAAGAGGAACAGCAGCACCTCGTTGGCCAGCCCGAGGCCCCGGTCGAGCCGCAGCATCACCCAGGTGAGCAGCGCGGGCCCGGTCAGTCCTGACAGCCAGCCGGCGGCGATACGGCCGCGGCCGAGGCGCGCGCCGCGGGACAGCGGCAGCCCGCGGCCCTTGGCGACCTCGCCGTGGGTGACGATGTGCACGTCGAGGTCCGGCCCGGACTCGCGGGCCACGGTGGCGCCGACCCCGGGGCCGAAGACGTACTGCCACGCCTTGCGGCGGCTGGAGCCCAGCACGATCTGGGTGGCGTTGACACCCCGCGCGAACTCCAGCAGGGCGTCCGGCACGTCGTCGCCGATGACGTGGTGGAACGTACCGCCCAGATCCTCGACGAGGGTGCGCTGGACGGCCAGCTCCTCGGGGGAGGCGGTGGTGAGGGGGGTGAGGCCGTCGCTGTGGGCGATGTAGACGGCCATGATCTCGCCGCCCGCGCCCTTGGTCGCCAGCCGGGCGCCGCGGCGGATGAGGGTACGGCCCTCGGGGCCGCCGCTGAGGCCGACCACGATGCGCTCGCGGGCCTGCCAGGTGTCGCGTATGTGGTGTTCGGTGCGGTACTCGCGCAGGTAGTCGTCGACGCGGTCGGCGACCCACAGCAGGGCCAGCTCGCGCAGGGCGGTGAGGTTGCCGGGGCGGAAGTAGTTGGACAGCGCGGCGTCGATCCTGCCGGGGTCGTAGATGTTGCCGTGGGCCATGCGGCGGCGCAGCGCCTCGGGCGACATGTCGACAAGCTCGATCTGGTCGGCGCGGCGGACCACGGCGTCCGGGACGGTCTCGCGCTGCCGTACGCCGGTGATGTTCTCCACGACGTCCCCCAGCGACTCCAGGTGCTGGATGTTGACGGTCGAGATGACGTCGACGCCCGCGTGCAGCAGCACCTTGATGTCCTGCCAGCGCTTCTCGTTGCGGGAGCCGGGCACGTTGGAGTGCGCCATCTCGTCCACGAGCACGACGGCGGGGCGGCGGGCGAGGACGGCGTCCACGTCCATCTCGGTGAACCGCGTGCCGCGGTAGTCCAGCTCCCGGCGCGGTATCTGCTCCAGGCCGTGCAGCAGCACCTCGGTGCGCGGCCGGCCGTGGTGCTCGACGAAGCCGACGACGACGTCCGTGCCGCGCTCCAGCCGGCGGTGCGCCTCGGAGAGCATCGCGTAGGTCTTGCCGACGCCCGGCGCGGCGCCCAGGTAGATCCGCAGCTTGCCCCGTGTCATGACTCGATTGTCCGTCCGCTTCCGTGCGTGTGGCACCGTCGAGCGTACGGCCGCGGGGCGGGGGCGTGCGCCCGGCGCGGGGGGCGCGCGGCGGACCTTGACGTATCCCTGACGGGGGGCCGGGACCGGGGGCGGGGGTGCGGGCGGAGGGGTGGGCGGGTGCGGGTGGGGTACGGGCCGGGTGGGCGCCGGCCGCCGGGAGGTCGGCCCCCGGCCCGGGCCGCCGGCCCGGGTCACCGGGTCAGGTGGCGGACGGTTGCGGGGACGCCGCCGGGGCCGTGCCCGCGTCGTCCGCGTGGTCGGTGATCGTCCCGTCGCGCAGCTCCAGCACCCGGTCCGCGACGTCCAGCAGCGCCGCGTCGTGCGTGGCCACCAGCGCCGTGACGTTCTCGCCGCGCACCACCGCCCGCAGCAGCTCCATCACCGCGTGCCCCGTCTCCGCGTCCAGCTGCCCCGTCGGCTCGTCCGCGATGATCAGCGCCGGCTTGTTCGCCAGCGCCCGGGCGATGGCCACCCGCTGCTGCTGCCCGCCGGACAGCTCCCCGGGCCGCTGCGAGGCGTGGTCCGCCAGCCCGACCAGCGCGAGCAGCAGCTCCACCCGCTCCTCCCGCTCCCGCGGCGGCACCTTGCGCAGCCGCATCGGCACCCCGACGTTCTCGGCCGCGGACAGGATCGGGATCAGCCCGAACGACTGGAAGACCAGCCCGATCCGGTCCCGCCGCAGCCGCAGCAGCTCCGCCTCGCCGAGCCCGGACAGCGCGACGCCGTCCAGCTCGATACCGCCGGAGTCGGCGACGTCGAGCCCCGCGACGAGGTTCAGCAGCGTGGTCTTGCCGGAGCCCGAGCGGCCCTTCAGCGCCACCAGCTCGCCGCGCGGCACCCGCAGCGACACCCCGCGCAGGGCGTGCACGGCGGTGGCGCCGCTGCCGTACGTGCGGTGCAGGTCCCGGACGACGACCATGGCGCGGTCGCCGCGACGGTCGCCGTCGCGGTCGCCGGCCGCGCCCCGATCCCGTACCGCCGCGGCGTCTCTGCCGGTGTCCTCGCTCATGCGTCCTCCCCCTCGTCGTGCGCTTCACCCGCGTCGTGCGTCCGGCCCGCGTCGTGCGCTTCGCCGGGCTGCCCGCCGGCCCGCCAGACCCCCACGTGGTCAGGCTCCGCGGTCAGCCGCACCCGCCGCCGCAGACCGTACCGCTCGACGTACTCGCGCGGCAGCTGCAGCCTGCCGACGCGGTCGAGCACGGCGTACTCGGCGGCCGTCAGCTCCCCGTCCCGCAGCGTCTCGGCGGCGGTGCGCCCGTCGCGGATCTGCACCGTGCGGCGCACCTGGCGGGAGACCAGCGGGTCGTGGGTGACGACGAGCACGGTGGCGCCCAGCTCCCCGTTGGCCCGGCGCAGCGCCGCGAAGACCTGTTCGCCGCTCGCGGTGTCCAGCTCCCCGGTCGGCTCGTCGGCCAGCAGCACCCGCGGCCGGTTCGCGGCGGCGACGGCGACGGCGACGCGCTGCTGCTCGCCGCCGGACAGCTCCGCGGGACGCCGGTGCGCGCAGTCGCCGACGCCGAGCGCGTCGAGGAGGTCCGCGGCCCGGCCCGGCCGCTCGCGGCGGGGGGTACGGGCGTACGCCATGGGCAGCGCGACGTTCTCCAGGGCGGTCAGGTACGGCAGCAGGTTGCGGGCGGCCTGCTGCCAGACGAAGCCGACGGTGCGGCGGCGGTACGCGAGGCGCTCGCGGCGGCCCATGGCGAGCAGGTCGTGCCCGGCGACGCGGGCGCGCCCTGCGGTGGGCACGTCGAGGCCGGCGAGGATGCCGAGCAGGGTGGACTTGCCGGAGCCGGAGG
Source organism: Streptomyces synnematoformans (assembly GCF_039531005.1). Classification (NCBI taxonomy): domain Bacteria; kingdom Bacillati; phylum Actinomycetota; class Actinomycetes; order Kitasatosporales; family Streptomycetaceae; genus Streptomyces; species Streptomyces synnematoformans. The sequence continues at coordinate 298 of NZ_BAAAPF010000005.1, read as the reverse complement.
CGCCGACGAGCGCGGTCATCTCGCCCTCGGCGACGGCGAGGTCGAGGCCCTGGAGGGCCTGCACCTAGACGCCTTCGGCGTGGAAGATGCGCACGAGGTTGTCGCAGTCGACGAGGGGGCGGTCGCCGCCGGGCGCGGGCGCCCGCCGGGCGCCGCGCTCCAACTCGGCGAGATCGGGGGCGGGGGCCGGGGTGCGGGGTGCGGTCACGCGGACCTCCTGGGCCGGGTCCGGGGCGGTCGGGACACGAGGCGGGGGCGGGTGCGGGGCGGCGCGGGGGTGGGGGGGGCGGGCACGCGG